>DATNRE010000661.1:0-2200 GCA_036703685.1 Candidatus Obscuribacterales bacterium | reverse complement strand
TCTAGCCCTAATATTTTAAGGAGGGTAAGGTTAAGCAAAAAACTATCCGAATTGTGCCCAGGGATAAACACCGTACAATACTATATAGAACACGGAATCCACAGTTAAATACTAACCCCACTTTAAAGCCATGACACAAATACAACCTAATACCAACCCAGTTGCATCACCGACGGTCGATATTGCCATTATTGCTACCGATGTGCATAAATGGTATGGCAATAATTTCCACGTTCTCAGAGGGGTTAGCCTTTCGGTGAAACGGGGGGAAGTAGTTGTGATTATGGGGCCTTCGGGTTCGGGAAAATCGACTTTTATTCGGACTTTTAATGCTTTAGAAGAATTTCAACAGGGCAGTATTGTCATCGATGGCATTAATTTATCCCATGATTTAAAAGATATTGAAGAAATTCGCAAAGAAGTGGGAATGGTGTTTCAACAGTTTAATTTATTTCCCCATTTAAGTATTTTACAAAATGTGACCCTAGCTCCGATTTGGGTCAGACGTTGGCCAAAGGCAAAAGCCGAAGAAGTAGCGTTACAATTATTAGAAAGAGTTGGAATTTTAGAACAGGCTAAAAAATATCCGGGTCAATTATCCGGGGGTCAACAACAACGGGTAGCGATCGCTAGAGCTTTAGCGATGCAGCCTAAAATTATGTTATTTGATGAACCCACATCCGCCCTAGACCCGGAAATGGTGCGAGAAGTTTTAGACGTGATGCGAACCTTAGCCGAGTCGGGAATGACAATGGTTTGTGTGACCCATGAAGTCGGATTTGCGCGGGAAGTGGCGGATCGAATTGTGTTAATGGCCGATGGAATATTAGTCGAGGAAGCCACCCCGGAAGAATTTTTTACCAATCCTCAAGAAGAACGCACGCAAAAGTTTTTGTCTCAAATTCTTTGATTTTTGAGTAATAGTAGGAGAAGTTGATCAATTTCCCCTACTGGTATAGCGCTACGCGCTAGGGAACAGGCAACAGGGAACAGGGAACAGTAAGCAGTTAAAAGGTTTCAGAACTCAAAAGTTTCCTAACTGTAATGCGTAGCGCTATAATCATTTCAGACCCGGATAAAATCACTAAAAGTCTTCTACCTATTGCTCCGTTTCACTATAAGTAGATAGACAATTATTAAACGCATTTTTAATTCCTGAATCTTGTCTAATTTGTTCTTCGCTCAACTGTCCTAAAGACTTCAATTTTTCATCGGGAAGTTGGAGCAAATTATTCAGGGTACAACGACAATACTGTTCTCCTTTTTCGGGATCAAGACTAAATTGACTCACTCCTTGCAAACAGCCTTTCATGTATTCGGTACTAAAGGCTTGAGCTTCTTCATTTGTTAGGGATAATGCCCGATCAGCCGGAATCAAAAAACCAGCACTGAGCACTAACAGAATTAGAGGCTGGAAACGACGGAAATCAAAAGAACTTAACATTTAGATGAATAATTTTAGAGGTGGATTAAGCAATTGCCTTGAATTCTAGCTTAAGTGGGAAAATGAACAATTAACAAAGAAGTTTGTTGATGTAGACGAGCGATCGTTTCGGGATCTTTTCCTAAAGTTGGTTGACCTAAACGATGGGTACTCGCCATGACAATTACCAAATCATCAACTTTTAGAAACTGAGAAAGTTTAGCTACGAAATTTCCCCGAATTTGTTCCACCGGAACCTGACCGTTAACCCCGGTTAATTCTAAACCCGAAGCCTGGGGGTTTTGATCCCAGAGAACCTGTAAAACCTGTAACGTGGCTTTCAACTCTCCCGATAGACTTTGAGCCAAACTAAAAGTTTCCCGAAAAGCCCAAGAGGTCATATCAATTTCCCCGACCACAAACAAAATTCGCTGGGTATTCTTAATCGGTTGGGGAAAACGAGTAATTAACACCGGGATAGTGGCCAAGCGCACCACCATGTCAATCATCCCGCCAAAAAAGTTCTCCTGATAGGTCGAATATCCTTTCCAACCACAAACGATCAAACTGGCATTCCGTTCCTCTGCGGTGCGTACAATGCCCATTCCAATTGAATTATCCACCCGACCAATGGTTTCCACCGGAGTCACCGCCGCATGGGCAACCATCTCCGCCTTGGCTAATAACTGTTCCTGTCGCACCTTCACCCCCGATGGAATAGGGCGAGTTTGGTCAGAAATAATATGCAGGGGTAACAGTGTCCCACCGCCACTTTTT
>DATNRE010000660.1:0-3141 GCA_036703685.1 Candidatus Obscuribacterales bacterium | reverse complement strand
AAAAGATAGCCCTGAAGGGCTTACTACGTTTGTAGTGAGGCGTTCACGCCTCTGTTAACTCAATTGAGAAAAGATAGCCCTGAAGGGCTTACTACCTTGGGTTATCAAAAAGTCTTGCTTCTGGGGTTCCTTTTTGGCAAAATAGAGCATTCAGTCCAAGCTCCGCCCAATGCAGTCATACCCTATTCCCGAATGAATCCCCGCGAAAAGGCTCTTTTTTTCTTTCAATTAGCAACCTTGTTAAACTCCGGTTTAACTGTAGAACAGAGCTTAACGTTGGTGGGAAAAGATAGCTACCCGCAACTCGGACGCTATCTCAACAAAATGACAGCAGCAACATCAAGGGGGGGCGATTTAGCTTCAGCCTTGGCTTTAGCATCCCGATATTTTGATCGTTGGACAATTGGTCTAATTTCCTTGGGCGAATCTCAAGGAATGTTACCTGAAATTTGCTATCGAATTTCCGAGATCGAAGAACGAAAAGCTCGCCATCAAAATCTATATCGGTCTGTAACCCTTGCGGCAATTACCACTGGCATTAGTATTTTCCTTTTGATTCTGACCCTATTTTATCTATCGGGTTTATCAGGTCAGTGGTGGTTTTTGGTATTAGGAGTTTTTGCGATCACTATATTAGCAATCCCTAAAATTTTGCCCCGGTTATCAATTATTAAAAAAATTTCTACCGCCCGGATGATGTTGTATTTAGGAGAATTAAAACTACCTTTAAGTTGTGGGATGTCCTTGTTAGCTGGATTGGAATTAGTGCGCGCCCATATTCCCAAATCGGAAATGAAAGCCAGCATTACCATTGCACTCGGGCAAATTCCCGCCGAAAAAACCCTCAGTCAAAGCCTAGAAGGTCGTTTACCTGCGGTAGCCCTGCAAATGTTACGGACGGGGGAAGCCACGGGACAATTAGATTTAGCCCTGCAAAAACTGACAAATTACTATGAGGAGGAACTTGAACAAACCCTGCGCCGTCTACAAAGTGTTTTAGTTCCGGCCACAATTGTTATGGCGGGTACAGTTGTCCTGCTGTTAGCACTACAAGCTCTGAAATCCCTATTAATTTTGTTACCCAAGTGATCTGGGTAATTAAGTTTCTTTTTAGCCACACCTGCCACTCCCAAAGGATTTCCCAGGTCTGATTCCCTGTTTTTGCTAAAAAATTTGACTTTGCTCTTGTGAAACTAAGCAACACCCTTTAAGCTGTTAAGTCAAAACGCACTAATTTTTTTGTTAGTTCAGTTGATATGAAAATACCAAAACCTCAAAGACTACAACCAAAATGGATTTTGGGGATACTGGCTGGAGCATTAGTTAGCAACGCTGCTGTACCAATTCCCCAAGCCCAAGCTCACCACCCCGGCGTCTGTCCGCCATCGTCGGATTATGCCCAAATTCCTTCACCGATCGCTAACTTCCCTAACCCGGATCGCACCGTATTCTGTGGAGAAGATCGGGTAATTCTGACTTATGGCCCTTTCCAAGTCCCGATCTTGGTCAGTGAATTAAAGAATTTCGCTGAAACCGGGGAAATGACCAAAACCATTAGCCAAATCGTTAAGGCTTCCAAAATTGAGCCGGATACCCTTCGCGGTCTGATGAGCTTAGAAGTTGGTTTTGATTTAGTTCCCTTTGCTTGCATTATCTATTCCCCAGAAGGTCAGGAATTAACCGATACCATCGGGACAACCATTAGAACCCATCGTCGCGTTGCCAATGGTAAAGCGATTCGGGCATCTCTAATCAATGCCCTGAGTGAAGATGGTAAGCTTTCCTTCTTGGATATTATCAGTTAC
This sequence comes from Candidatus Obscuribacterales bacterium, assembly GCA_036703685.1. GTDB lineage: Bacteria > Cyanobacteriota > Cyanobacteriia > Cyanobacteriales > Microcoleaceae > Planktothrix. The sequence goes on along the minus strand of DATNRE010000660.1, from coordinate 1,336 downwards.
TATCCTGTCCCAGGAATGTATATTGATGTCGCTAATATTCCTGACACGGTAGATAAAGTCAAGACTCTAGCAGGGGATCTGGATTCTCTGTTTAAGAAGGCTTCTCAATTTGGCAAAGGCGGCTGTTCTCTACAACAAGTAGATTTCCCAGCAGCACCCCCAGCAGCACCTCCAACGCCACGACCCCCACTCCCACCCCCACCCCCACCACTGGCACCACCCCCACCCCCAGCCCCAGTCCGAGGTTTGTGGTAAGGGTGTGAGTCTGAAAATCACGCTTTGATCCCGGTGATGCCATCTTATTAATTAATGGGTGGCATCACTTTTGTTTGTGGCTCTAAAATATATAGCGCTACGCATTACAGTTAGGACACTTTTGAGTTCTGAAACCTTTTCACTGCTTACTGTTCCCTGTTCCCTGTTGCCTGTTCCCTAGCGCGTAGCGCTATATTCAGGATTTCACCGCTTCAATATACTGGCTATCGATTAAAAAGGCTCCTTTTTGAAATAAAACCCCCCAATATCCACCGGGTCGCCTATCAATGACAATCCCAACTTCACCCATATTAATCAGGTTGGATGGACGTAAAATTGGCATGGGTTCTGCTGTTTTCAAATAGGGAGGAATCGCTATTACCCTGACTTTTTGCCGGATTTCAAACTTTTTTTCCATTAACCCCCCTAAAAATTAACTTTTTCTGTAACAGGACTTACGCATCACCACTATCCATAGTAGGGGTAATTCATGAATTACCCCTACATTTAGGGTTACATCCCCAAATTTGCGTAAGTCCTGTGTAAGATATCACGGGGCTTTGTCCCTTAATTCATCGGGATTTTGTCGTGAAAAAGAGAAGTAACCACGTTAAACTTGAGGGTGTGGAAGAAAAAGACCGTTTGAGGGGGTAGTAATTATGGCTACAGATCGCCGAGTTTCCCGGGTGGCCGCACAAATAAAACGGGAGGTCAGCCAGATATTACTGGATGGGATCAAAGATGACCGGGTTGGAATCGGAATGGTGAGTATTACCGATGTTGATGTTTCTGGCGACCTCCAACACGCCAAAATTTTTGTCAGTATTTATGGAACCGAAGATGCCAGACGAGAAACCATGGAAGGCTTAAAATCGGCAACGGGTTATGTTCGTTCTTCTCTAGGTCAGCGTGTCCGTTTGCGTCGAACTCCAGAAGTGGTTTTTTTAGAAGATCGTTCCTTGGAACGGGGGGACAAAATGTTAATTCTATTAAACGAACTCTCCCAGAACCGGAAACCGGATGAGGAGGGGGATGGGGAGGAGGAGTAGGGGAGCACCGGGAGCACCGGGAGTAGGGGGAG
>DATNRE010000659.1:0-2038 GCA_036703685.1 Candidatus Obscuribacterales bacterium | reverse complement strand
TTTGATGCAACCCGTCTAGCACCCCGCAATGGATTAATTAAAATAGGGACGGGACGAGATGCGGCGGATACGGCTTTTGCTACGATTTTTGGAGATGTGGAAATGACACAAATGAATGTGTATGTTGAGTGTTTAGAAACAGTTTCTGATCATGATTCTTCTGAATATACCACTCAAGCTATTAGCCATTAAAATCACTTTTCTAGTATAATATCTCCTGAATAAACTTAAAATACCGTCAAAAATAACCGAAAAAATTATGGCTAAAAAACGATTTGTGATTGAGATGGGAATGGGTGTGGATCAACACGGACAGGAGCCCACCGTTGCCGCGGCGAGGGCGGTAAGAAATGCGATCGCCCATAATGCTTTACCCGGAATTTGGGAAGTGGCGGGGTTAAATCATCCGAATCAAATGATTGTAGAAGTACAAGTGGCCGTTCCCTATCCTGAACAAGTAAGAACCGAAGAAGTGTTAGCAGTATTGCCTTTTGGACAAAAAACTTTGACCGTTGAAAATGGCGGAATGGTGGTACAGGGAAGGGCAATTGAGGAATTTAAAGACAAAAATGATGAAATGTTAATTGCGGTAGCTGCGGTGACGGTTTGGGTAGAAATAGAGGATTGATTTTGGCACAATTACAAGGGTTTCTGGGTAAGAGTGTCAACCCAAACTATGGCTTACACCCTTACCTTTTAAGCAACTCATTATTTGATATTTGTGGTGGTAGCGGGTTCGTTGATATAAAAAGAAAGCTATCTTTAACAGAGAAATTTAAACAGGATAGTACAAACCATCACCGCGTCTGTGCCAACCAATACCACTGGGATCTTTTTGTTGACTCCAATGGCTAAAATGTTCTGCACCTTTAGCAAATTCTTTGGCAACATTTCCGGTATTTACTCCTAAACGGCGAGTAAGTTCTTCCTCGGTTTTAGGCGTCAATCTTAATAAACTTCTGGGATGACTACTATTCACAGAATTTGAGGATCGACGGTTGATTTCACCGGAGATTTTTTTATCTAATAACTGCTGGATTAAAGCGATTTGTTCTTTTAACAGATCCATATCACCTTTAAACAGTTTAAGTTGTTCTTGTACAAGTTCTTCCACCTCAGTTTTCAAGTCAGAATGAAACTCAGGTTGTTCCCCATCAAAAAACTGTTTAATCATTTGGACTAAAGCTGCACTTTCAGTTAAGTTATGCCGTTTCATATACTGACGCAGCTTTTTATGATATTCCGGTGGAACGTAAGTAACGGCCCTAATATTCTTGGTTACCATGAGTATGATTAAATTATGCTACTTCAACATTAACACTACTGGCGAGTGAGTACGCTACCATTAGCATACTATTAATATTAATCAAAGCAGAAAATATCAGATCTGACCCATGAGCGAAACCCCTGATTCTCAAATCTCCCACCCGGAGGCTGAAACATCCCATCAACCCCCATCGGCTCATTCCCCTTGGATAGAAGGTATCACAACGGGCTGGAATAGAACCACCCAAGAATTAAAAAAACTATTCCCGGGTGATCAAATCGCTAAAACCTTTGTGCAATGGTTCAATGTTAATGAAACCCAAATTGCTGAGATTTTAGAAACAGTTAAGGCGGAACTTCCCACAACCGAAGCTTTATTAATTGGTAAACCTCAAGCGGGAAAAAGCTCAATTGTGCGGGGAGTAACGGGGGTTTCCGCCGAAATTATCGGTCAAGGATTTCGTCCCCATACTCAACATACAGAACGTTATGCTTATCCTTCTAATGATTTACCCTTACTGATTTTTAAAGATACTGTTGGTTTGGGAGATATTAACCAAAATACTTCTATTCTAATTGAAGAATTAATCGGTGATTTGCAGCAAGAAAGTCTAGGAGCCAGGGTTTTAATTTTAACAGTTAAAATTAACGATTTTGCCACCGATACCCTACGGACTATTGCCGAAAGTTTAAGAAAAACATATCCCCATATTCCCTGTTTATTAGCAGTGACTTGCCTCCATGAAATTTATCCGCCCGAAACAGAAAATCA
>DATNRE010000658.1:0-2864 GCA_036703685.1 Candidatus Obscuribacterales bacterium | reverse complement strand
GGAGATAGTAATGTAGCTTTCTTCAAACAGTTACAAGGGGCGGGAATGACCCCGGAAAAATATCCGGTGATGTCGGTTAGTATCGCCGAAGAAGAAGTGCGACAAATTGGTAAAGATTTCCTCTTGGGTCACTATGCTTCTTGGAACTATTTCCAAACCGTTGACACTCCCATTAATAAGAAATGGGTAGAAGCATTTCGGGCTGAATATGGGCCAGACCGGGTAACTAATGACCCCATGGAAGCCGCTTATTTGATGGTCTATTTGTGGAAACAGGCCGTAGAAAAAGCCGGAACTGCTGATGATTTAGAAAAAGTCAGATTAGCTGCGGTGGGTCAAACTTTTGATGCTCCCGGTGGCAAAGTGACGATGTTCCCTAACCATCATATTTCTAAAACCGTGCGCATTGGACAGGTACGGGATGATGGATTATTTGATATTGTTTGGGCAACAGAAGGCCCGGTTGATCCCGTTCCTTGGAACCAATTTGTACCCGCTACAAAAGGTTTTGGTTGTAACTGGACAGATCCTAATAAGGGGGAAAAATACAAAATGGAAACAACCTAATTAATCAACTTTAATCCCCAATTTCATCCCCCCTAGCCCCCCTAAAAAAGGGGGGAATTAGAGTTAAAAAGACAGTAAATTCTTTTTCCCCAGTTTTCCCTATTCCCTCTTTCCTATTCCCTGTTCCCTGTTCCCTATTCCCTGCTATAACTTAGAGTTTTTTCTTAAAAATGCAAGATTTATTAATTGCTATCTTCAATGGAATTAGCATTGGTTCAGTGCTGTTAATGGCAGCATTAGGACTAGCGATTGTCTTTGGACTTATGGGGGTGATTAACCTCGCCCATGGGGAACTGATTATGTTAGGAGCCTATACAACCTTTGTGGTTCAAAATATCTTCAGACCCTTGGGAGAACCTCTGTTTAGTACCTACATTTTTTTTGCCATACCCATTGCTTTTATCGTCACAGCCCTGGCGGGATTAGCCTTAGAAAGAGGGGTAATTCGGTTTTTGTATGGAAGACCCTTAGAAACCTTATTAGCCACTTGGGGTGTAAGTTTAATTTTACAACAATTGGTTCGCAGTGTGAGTACCACCTTTGTGATCGGAATTGGGATTTTTTGTTTACTATTTTTTGGGGGATTATGGGTACTGCGGCGACGTCCTAATTGGGATAACATTCAACGGTGGGCAGTTTCCGTTTTATTCCTATTATCATCAGGAATAGGTCTGACCATTGGATTAATTATTGCGCAAAGTCAAAAAGCCCTATCAAAACCTTGGTTTAGTGCCAGAAACGTCGATGTTAGCGCCCCGCCTTGGTTGCGAGGCGGCCTAGAATTAGGCACATTTCAGATTCCCTATGCCCGGGTTTTTATTATTGTTTTAACCATACTTTGTTTAATCGGAATTTATTGGTTTTTTAACCGATCCAATTGGGGATTAAGGATTCGTTCAGTTACCCAAAATCGCACCATGAGCGCCTGTTTAGGGATTCCCACCGATACCGTTGATGCCCTGACCTTTGCCATCGGTTCAGGACTCGCCGGAATTGCCGGATGTGCGATTACATTATTAGGTTCCGTCGGCCCGAATACCGGACAAAATTATATCGTTGATACCTTCATGGTGGTGGTGGTGGGAGGGGTAGGAAATCTCCTCGGAACTGTGATTGCTTCCTTCGCCATTGGTGTTACCAGTTATTTAATTGGTTCAGGAACCATAGCCCTATTATTAACTAACATGAACGCCGCGCCTTTCTTCGTTGACTTTTTCAACTTTTTTGCCACAACCAGTATGGCAAAAGTATTAGTTTTCGTATTAATTATTGCCTTTTTACAAGTTAAACCATCAGGAATCTTTCCACAAAAAGGGAGAACAGCCGAACTATGAACAATGATGTTATTTTACCTCCAACCCAGAAGCAGAAGAACCAAAAGAAGCTGCTTGAAGGGGCAATAATTATGGGGCTTGGCTTGTTTTTTGCCATAATTATGCCCTTAATCTTACCCACCTTTCGGTTACAATTATTGGGTCGGTTTTTAGCTTTAGCGATCGCAGCCTTAGGAATTGATTTAATCTGGGGATATACGGGATTATTGAGTTTAGGGCATGGGATCTTTTTTGCATTAGGAGGTTATGCCCTAGCCATGTATCTTAAATTGCAACTTCCCCCCGGAGAAATCCCCGATTTTTTTACCCTCTATGGAGTCAATGATTTACCCTGGTTATGGAAACCCTTTTATTCCTTCCCTTTCACTCTATTTGCAGTAATTATTATTCCGGGGATTGTGGCGGGATTATTAGGATATTTAGTCTTTAGAAACCGAATTAAAGGGGTGTATTTTTCAATTATTACCCAAGCGGCGTTAATCGTTTTCTTTAACTTCTTTAATGGTCAACAACAACTCATTAATGGAACCAACGGGTTAAAAACAGAAACTGATAAAATCTTCGGATTTGTTGTCGGTTCTGCCCCGGTGCAGTTAGCATTTTATGAAATCACAATTCTGTTTTTAATTGCTACCTATTTACTCTGTCGTTGGCTAACCAGTGGAAGGTTTGGTAATTTATTAATTGCGATTCGAGATGATGAATTTCGCTTGAGATTCTCCGGTTATAATCCCACTTGGTTTAAGGTTTTAGTCTTTGCAATTTCGGGAGCATTTGCCGGAATTGCGGGCGCATTATATACCGTCCAAACCGGAATTATTACCCCGAATGCCATGGATGTTGCCTTTTCTATTGAAATGGTAATTTGGGTAGCCGTGGGAGGGCGAGGAAGTTTAATTGGGGCAATTTTAGGAACCCTATTAGTACGTTTAGGAAGAACCGTATTAAGTGAACAATTCCCCG
>DATNRE010000657.1:0-3588 GCA_036703685.1 Candidatus Obscuribacterales bacterium | reverse complement strand
GAGAATAATTCAACCTCCAATAATAACTTGGTTTAGAGTTCATAAGGGAGAAAGTTATGTTAAAGTTTTGGTTTCGGATTGTCCAATTTATCTCGGGGAACCCATCAAACTCCCATCAATATTAGGTTTACGGGATTAACTATATTATGAGAATTTCTGAGGACTCAAGAATAAGGTTCTATCTTCTGAATGGGGATATTATTATTGCTGAGGAGAGATTTACTATTATTAATCTCAAAAATTATTATCAACAAGAATATCAGAAAAGCAGAGGAGATAGAGAAATATTTATTAATTTATGTCTCTATAGTTGGGCAAATAATTATCAAGGTTGGAAAGTCGCAACATTCGATATAGAATAAAAATATCGCATTATTTTTGAAAAATATTGAGTTTTTTATGGTTCTAATTCCCGTAAGGATTCATTCAATTATTGATGGAGATACCATCAGGATTATTCATAGAAAAGGAGTAATTAATTCAAGATGTCGTTGGATTGATTGCCCTGAAAAAGGAACAAAATGGGGAGAAGAAGCTAAGAAATATTTGGAAGATTTGGTAGATTCTAATAGAGAATTATTTTTTATTGAGGAGTACGGGGCGGATAAATATGGGAGATTATTAGCTGATTGGTTTATTGGTTCAAGAGAGTTGAATATTCAGGTTGAATTATTGAGACAAGGATTAGCTTGGGATTTGCTTCCTGTAGTTCGTTACAACTTGCCAAAACGAGGGATTTTACTTTGTTGTGATATTCTTCAAGCTCAATATGAGGCGTATCAAGGAAACCTTGGGATTTGGGGAGATAAAGATTTTGTTCTGCCTGGGGTTAGGAGAATGTTTTAGTTTAGGATAAAAAAAAAGCCCTAACCTTCGATTAGAAAGTTAAGGCTTAATTAATTAGTTAGGGAATTGTTGAAGTTTTAAATCTTCAGGAAATTCATTGATATCCCCACCTTTACGGTCTTTAAGTTTGAGACAATAATGGTTATTTGCAACATCATCAATATAAGGGGTTGATGCGATCGCATTACTTCCCAATTGTTTGATGAAGACTGGGACTTTAGCACTCTGGGCTTGACTAGCAATATCACGGAGCCAATCAACGTGACAGGGACGAGAACCCGCTCCCGATTCCCCTCCGGCAATGATCCAATTAGGATAATCATTAGTAGAATAACTGCCGATTCCTGGCCAGGATTCAATCCAATCCTCAGCGATTTCTGACCATTCGATTGGTAGGAACTTTGATAAATCAAGAGGTTCTAATAAAGGTTCGCAACTCAGGAACCGAACTTTTGCGGGGATCTTCATAAGTAAGGGGATTCGTTCATTAGCTGTTTGTTGATTTTCGCAGCTAACACCAAGCCAAACATTGTCTGGCATTCTCCACTGTAAATCAACAGAGTGGTCGCTGCAACGGGCTGAATACCAGTCAAAGAAATCAATCATTCGATGTGGCCATTTGGTGAGTATCTGATAGGTATGTTGAGGAGTTTCTTCAATTACCGAAAATATCCTTTCAATCCACTCAAAGGGAACATTTTTATGAAACGGGTCTGACATTGAGAGAAATATTTTCTTAGGTTTCTTCCAACCCAAAGGTTTATCTAGTTGACTTTCAACAAATTCAACTGTTCCGTCCCAATCTTTAACTTTCTGATATTGTGGGAATTGTTGGAGTCGGTACGATTGCGCGGCAACGGCGGCGTAACAATTCTTGCACCCGGGACTTGTCCTTGAACAGCCAACAATCGGATTCCAAGTTTCGTCAGCCCACTGAATCTTTGTACTCATTGATTTCTCCTAAGTTAATGAGAAGGTATAAAAAAAGCCGAGGATTTCTCCCCGACTGTAGTTAGATTTATTTAGCAGAAGCAGATTTCAGAGATTTGGTATTGTTTGCATTTAAAGCTGCAACAGGGATTTGTTCAGTTTCGGTATCTTTCATCAAAGTAAAACATTTCGCTTGATTTTCAACCAATCGTTGGTCAGCACAAACATTCATTGATTGAATCTCTTTTGTCGCTTTTAACGCCGCTAATTCAAATTCGCCATTGGGTTGACGATAGCTGCTTTCAATATAAAAGTAACTTCCGTAAGTCCGGCTTTCAGTTTTGGACATTTCAAATCGGAAAATCAAGCTAGTGTAGCTTTCACGAATCTTTTCTAAGCTATAGCTATTGAAATCAACTTTCATTCCTTCAGCAGCCCAACTATTCAAAGCATCTTTAACAAATTGCTCTGTTAATTGCGTAAATTTATCTTTACTTTGACGGTGAATCAAGAAAGTAGATAATTCACTGGCTTTTTCATGAAATTGAGTTTTCATTTCACCAGCAACTGGAATCCCCCAAATTTCCATAAATTCCTCATTGATATAATTAGGCTCAAAGGTGAGAATCTTTGTCGAAATTTGAGCGATTGCCATTTCAACGAATTTTCCCTTAGTTAATCCCGCTTTCTCGGCTTCAGAACAAGTCATATCTTTGAGGATATTTCCCCCAACAAATTGACCCCATTCTTTACTACAATTCCCACGATAACGACTGGGAGAACTGGGAATCAGAAACCCGTAACCGTCGATTTGAATAATGTTCATGTTTGGTTCTTTTTTGGTTTGAGTTTTAGTTTCAGTTTGATTGATTTTTTATTAGGGAAACCAATCAAAAAACCCAAGCGGTAGCTAATTACCTAAATGATAGAATTATTTACCATTATAATTAATTAACGTTTGAAACTGACGTTTAACCCAGGTTCTTTATAAGCTAATTCCTGAATTAATTGTTGATATTCTGCTTTTAAACTCTCAATTCGTTTAGAACTCAAAAGTTTTTCCTTGCGAACTTCAAGAGCTTTAATTTGATTCTCAAGGTCTTCAATCTCAGAATCTAATTTGTTTAACTTTTCACCATTTACCTGATTTAGCCTGATTTCTTCACTCCGAATCAACTCCTCTAACTTTGCCAACTCCGGTGAATCCTTAGAAGTCTGATATTTTTGACGAAAACAGATAACAACTTTTGCAATGCTATCCTGGTAGATAACATTATTTTTGTTGTTATTCAGATTATCTTGATGAATTTGTAATGCTTCGACAATAGCATCGGATTCAATTTCAGAGAGTTGGTCAGAAAGAGATTTAATTACGGATTTCTGTTCAACAAACTTTCGGAGAGATTGATTAGGTTCGGTAAATGTTTCGAGTTCAGAATCAAGTTCAAATTCAGAATCAACTTGAAGTTCAGAAAAGAATTGAGATTTGTTAGGAATCATTGGTTTAATTTTGGTTGAGGTTTAGTTGAAAAATACCAAGATCCTATAGACAAACTAATAGAATCCTGGTATGATTTAGGAATTGGTTTGCTTACACCCTGATAGTTTTGAGTTTGTTGTTAAGAAAGGATAGCAAACTCATTTTTGTTTTCAGGATTTTCAGCGTGTTCAATACCTTCAGAATCTTGAGAATAATCATCAAGGAAGGATTCAATAGAAGATTTAAAAGCCTTAGATTCAAACTGTCGAATCCACCAATCAGGTTCATTATTGATGCTGTCTTCAATCTTGGAGAGCCATTTGGAAAGAGCT
>DATNRE010000656.1:0-2597 GCA_036703685.1 Candidatus Obscuribacterales bacterium | reverse complement strand
TAGACCAGTTAATCGTAACCAACCTCGAGAACGAGTCATGGCAATAAATAATTGATTACGGAAATTAAGATGATTTTCTGCGATCGCAATTTGTTCTAAACCGACAATATAAACCATATCGGCTTCATTTCCCTTAGCTTGATGAATCCGAGAAATTGTCACCCCGCCTTCACACCAAAATTGATTCCTCGGAGCATTATGATAACTGGGTTTTAGAATATTACAATCTGCTGTTCCAGGGATAAAAATATCAATCCCTTGCTGAATTAAAAAGTTCGCAATATAGGTTTGCAATTGTATCGCTTCCCCACCGACTCCTAAAACAATAATTAAAATTTCTCGACTTGGACGCAACCCATCAATTTTTAAGTTATAAATTAGGCGATCGCTTAAATCAATTAATTCTGCCGAACGGGAATGATAGGCTTCAAATTCCATCAAAGGTTGTTTCCATAACCCAGCCATGGGATTAAGGGAATTTTCTGCCGAACGCTTTAAAGTAATCGTTTCTCCGGTTTGAATAGCAGCCTTAAAAAGAGATTTTTTCTTAGTTTTTAAAGTGGGTAAAATCACTTCATAACCCAGCATTTCCCAGTCTTCTTTCCAAACACTGCCCGTTAATAATCCCTGGGAACGTAATAATCCTAAACCCAAACCATGAGCCGCCATTAAAATTTCCCCAGGGACTCGATAGGATCGAGACATAATCTCTGTTTTTTGAATCCCATTGCCATATTCCCCGGTCACTAATTGTCCCCACCCATCCCCAAATAATTCACTCGCCGTGGGAATCTTTAAACTCTCTAAACTTTGGATTTCATCATAGGCCCAAATCAACCGTTTTTGCGGAATTTCAGCACTATGACCCTCGGGAATTTCCACCGGACGTAAAGCTTGATAGGCCATCCAATAAAAAGGCTGTTTTCCCTCAAATTTCAGGTCATCCTCCACCATAAAATCTTGACCTTCATCAATTAAAACCGCATCAAAAATAGTGGGAATAGTTGCGGATTTTAATAAATGTAAACAGGCTTCTGCAAAAGATTCATTAACTTTTAAACGAGTTGTTTGTTGTAAACTTTGGCTCCAAACCCCCGCCGCTTGACAAATCGTTCGATAAAACCCCTGTTGATCCTTAGCTCCCCAAGCATGGAGAACTTTTAATTTAGAATTTTCAGGATTATAGCTGATTTGATTACAACTAAATCGCCTTAAATATTGATCGACCTGTTGTAAAATAGGCTCATATAAACTGCGACTAAAAAATACTAATGCAATATCCCAATCCGGGTATTTTAGGTGCATTTGTACCGCTTTTTGACATAATAAAATAGTTTTTCCTGAACCCGCAATACCGCGAATTCGTTGTGGCCCCGGGGGAATTACCTTAGCAATTTGTTCCTGTTGTAAATCCAATTCAGAAATACGTTGTCTGACCGTTTCTAATACCGCACTGCGAGTTAAAGAGGGTTCCAAATAATCCGTTGGACTCAAAAAAAATCGACGACTCGGTGGCCTCAATAACGGCGTCCCACTAATTACCGCCTTTAACACCTGCCATTGTTCCGGGGACAGTACCCCGCCTTTGGCGACTAACGGCGCTGTTTTGATCCGTTCGATTAAACCCAACTTTTCCCCAGTTTCCCCTAACCCTATCGTTAAATCGTCTTGAAATAAAATCGGCGGACAACTCGGGAGCAAATCAAATCCTCGATACTGCCATTGAGATTCCAGAATCCGGGGTAAGGCCACCAATACACGACCCCCAACCTGTTGACGAAGAATTTTTTCTAAATGACAATATTCTAATAAAGCATATAATTGATATTCAGCCTGTTGATACGGGTTCAATTCGGTGGTATAAAATTCTTGTAGTTCCCAAAGATGACCTCTAATCCCAAGAATTTGATCAATCGTGATTGATTTCACCTCAATAATAATTAATCCCCATTCTGCATCTACGATTAAAATATCAGGTTCCTTGCGAAACCGTCCCAGTTTCGAGAAGATCGGATAGCGCCAATAGGCAATACAATCTCGTTGGACAAAGCTTTGACAAATGCTAGTCCAGACCTGATATTCCGCCTGTTCTCCTGCTAAAAATAGAGGTTCAGTGGCAATAAATTTACGTTCTGGTAATTGGCCATCTCCGATCATTTTTATCAGGTTTCTTGCAGGTACAGGTTAAACTAACAAAACGATTGATTCCGATAATATCCACCCTAGCCGATCACAAATTTATTGAGTCTTATGGCTCCTTTTTATCGCCTGACCCTATTTCTATTGGTCTCTATTGCCTCCTGGGGTGGAACTTCCTGCTTCAGTAGTCGGACTCTGGCTGGGGTTGACAACAAAACCCCAGCCCTGACAAACACAAGTGATCGCTTCACCACTCTACCTTTAGGGGGTTCGGATTTATCCTGGCAACTCGCCCAAACTAACCCCGAAAAACCCCCGACCCCAGACGCCAAAACACCCCCACCCGCCAAAAAATCAGGTTTCCGTCTCCCCTCAAAAGCCTTAATTCTCGGGGTAGGGGCTTTAATTTTCACCGTCGGAGCTATTTTAATCTTAATTCGGCTAATCAGTCCCTCCGA
>DATNRE010000655.1:0-2108 GCA_036703685.1 Candidatus Obscuribacterales bacterium | reverse complement strand
TGTTGGGGAAAGACCCATTAATTAAAGTTGAGGAACTCCCCTCTACCGTCCCCGACACTCTAAATAAAACCTTAGCCTGGGCAGTTTGGGGAGTTGGTCAAGGGCTGGATTCCCTGGGCGACTTTGGGGAAAAGGGTTATGCAAAATCTAGTCAACTATTGATTAAAGCTATCCCCCCGGATATCAAATCCAAATTTCAATCAATCAAAGGTGATTCCGCTTGGGTGAGTGAGTTTTTATCCCTGCCTCACCAAAGGATTACCGGAGGGACGGGAAGCGGTAAATCTAAACTCTTGGGCTTGGTTATCTCCCAATGGCTGGAACGGAATCAAGATGGTCAGCTATTTATTGCAGACCCCAACTACGGGAAACCCGACCCCGATGGTTTCCTTAATAACTGGTTCGGACTTGATAGCAAATGGATCAAGCAACCTGACGACGAAATTGATGCTCTGATTGATCATGTCCATACACAACTAGATGAACGGATTAAGGCTTGCGTTGACGGGGCGAGAAACGGAGCCAAGAAAATATCGGAGATTGAGGTTGACCTAACCCCCATTTGTCTAATTTGTGAGGAATTTGACTCAATTGTCGAACGCTATAAAAAGGACAAATCCGACCGGTTTGAAAAGTTAGTTGAAATTATCAAACAGGGGCGTGGTTACAAGATTAAGTTAATCCCCGTGGGTCAATCTGCAAGTGTTGGTGAGGGTGGTTTTACACTGGCAACACTGGAAAACTTAGCTCAGTTGATCATCTGTTACCCTGCTATTCCTGAATCACAGTTGAAATACTTGGGCGGTGCTAAAGATGAACTGACCGCGCTCGCCGAACGGTTGTTAAAAGATGGGAAACGCCCCGCTATCTGCACAATCAAAGGACAAAGCCGAGTCGTAACTATTCCTGACCTATCGGGATTTAACATCACATTTGCCAACAATAACCCGACCGACCCCGATGGTGATTGGTGGGCGACCGTCAACAATGACACCTTTCAATCAAGTTTAGAGCTTCGGGCTTTTAAGTATTCTATGGGGCTAATTCAATCCCCTCTAAAACAGATTTGCTCAGAACTAGGGATTGAACCCAGAAGCACCAACAAACGCTATACAAGTTATCTAAAGCCCGCATGGGAATCTCAACTATCTCAAGCAAAAACCCTCGTTAATAAATAGCCATGAAAACATTTAAGATTGCCTTTATTTCACTGGTTGCCCTAACCCTGTTTTTTGGAGTCAAAGACTTGACGGTTGAAAACGTACTAAAAGCCGGAGTTGACAAAGGATGGGGAGTGATTAACCTTTTGTTCGGTGGAAGTATCAACGCCAACAACAATCAAAGATCACTACCTCAGAACCAGGGAGATGACTCAGAAATTATTACCCCAATCGAATCACTGGAGAGTATTGAATAATGAGATTTCTTTATTCCGTAGGTTCTTTACTAGGATGGGTTTTTTTGATTTACTTCTGTTGGAATCAGTCTATCCCCTGGTGGTTTAAAAAGGGTTTTCAAGAAACGGTTAAAGCTGCCCCCGAAATAACCAAAAGTATTCCCAATGATGATTGGTCAAAACCTAAAGAAGAAACCAAATTAGAAGACAAAAAGCCCGGTGAAAACAAACCAGAGGAACCAAAATCAGAAACCTCTAAAAGTTTATTTTCAGGCGAAATAAAAGTCGGCGGTTTGCGGTCACGGTACAAATTAGACATTCCACAAGATAAGCAATCAGAGGAAACAGGAAAAAGGGATATGGGAGCTAAATAATAATGACCAATAAGCGACTTGAGGGGAGGGTTAACAGTCTTGAAGAACAGTTGGATGATGTTTGTTTCTGGCTTTTCGTTGTTGCTTTGCTCATGGGCTTTGCAGTTTTTAAATTTGGATCACCCTCTCCCCAAGTTTCTCAATCCCAGTCAGCAACAACATCAGAAACAATTGCGTTAGGCAAGGATGCTCCTAAGTTTGTCTACCCCCTACCAACAAAAACCCCAATTAGTTCAGGTTATGGGATGCGGACTCACCCTGTAACCGGTAAGGAAACAATGCACTCAGGAGTTGATAAAGGGGCGGCGACGGGAACTCCTATCTACTCGGTTGCTGAT
>DATNRE010000654.1:0-7900 GCA_036703685.1 Candidatus Obscuribacterales bacterium | reverse complement strand
GTTCCCGGTTGTAGCTGAATATTTCCCTTAGACTCAATGGTAATACCTCCGTGATCATCTAAGCAAATGGACTGTCCCCCCTTAGTTTTCACCTCAATTGACCCATTACTATCATTCAGGCGAATTTGATGACCCTGACTGGTTTGAATATAAATACCCGCCGCCGTTTCACCCTTGTCTTCCTCCACAAACTGTAAAGTATGCTGAGTACGAGTTTTAAACGTTCTTAAGCGGACTTTTCCCTTATCAACCGAGTCTTTAATATTGGCAGGGGGCTGATCTTTGCCATTCCAAACCCCACCAATAATATAGGGGCGGTGAATGTCTCCATGTTCAAAGGCAACCAACACCTCATCATTAATTTCCGGCAAACAGTCGAACCCGCGATCCGGGCCAGCCCCCACCCCCACAACCCTCGCCCAGTAACTGGCATGGGCGGTACTATCTTTTTCTGGGGTCAGGGTCGGAAATTTTACTCGCACCCGTCCCCAACCCTTGGGATCTTTGTTATCCGTGACAATACCCACTAGATGGGTCTGTCCGGGTCGCAGGCGTGTACTGGGGGACAGGGTTTGCAGCAAATTCTCTCCCCGGAGTCCCCGCACACTAAATTCCGTTGTGTAAATTCCCTGATAAAACAGATGGCGACTTTCGGTAACGTAATAACTGCCACTATAACGACCCATTCTATTGAGTTCCACAACTTTCCCCGGTCGGATGCGAGGGTTGCCCAGTCCCCGGGCATCGGCATAGATAAAATCTCCTTCTAATTCGTTAAAAAGTGCCTGTGCCATCACTTCTGCTTCTTTCAGGGTGGCAGTGGGTTGATCCACAACGAATAGTTGAGGCTCGGCAGGGTTTAACCCGAACTTCTGGCTATAGTCCCTACCTTTTCCATATTCGGTACGGGTCAGAATTTCAGAAGTGGTTAATTGAGTGGTTTCTTTGGGAATACGGGCAACGATGGGTTCCTTTCTTTCATAGTCCCAACTCCGCACTTCCACCGCCTTTACCTGTTCGGCACTGGTTAAACGAACACGAAAACTGGTAAAATCCGCCAGCCAAACTAACTGTAAAACTTCGTTACTTTTGGGGTTACGAAAATTTAGTTTACCATCTTGGACAAAGAGTTCAAACCCAATGCGGGCGGCTCGTTCCCGCAAAAACGCCATATTCGTTTGATTTTCTTGAAAAACGTATTCATGTTTTTCTCCACTAGAGTCAATAGTATGGGTTTCAATTCCCACTTCTTCGGCGATTTTTTTAATAATATCAGAATCGGTATAATCTTGAAACGAGCGAATATAAAGTCCCCGATGTAAGCGATGGGAAATGTCATAACCCCGAATTACAATAGGAGCTTGAGTTTGTCCTGAGAAATGAGTTTCAATGGCTGTAATTTCTCCTTCAATTAAATAGGTTTGCTGATTATTGGGTTGTTCAGAATCAGAATTTGTACTGGGGATGAAACCAATTTTAATAACTTTACCAATTTGGATAATATCCCGATCATATTTCCAGGTTTTTGTCTCTTGATCGGTGGCAGCATAAGGATTATTAATCACCAGGGTGAACATAGCGGGCAAATGCAAACTTTCTTCTACGGAAATTTGCAGAATATCCCGCCTAAAATCATTCATTAAATCTGGATTAACTCCATCAACTGTAATAATAGGAGTAGAGACATAATCCGTTGCTTGTGAAGTCATAAAACAACCTACTAATAATCAGTTATCAGTTATCAGTTATCAGTTATCAGTTATCAGTCTTTCATCCCTATTCCCTATTCCCTATTCCCTATTCCCTATTCCCTGTTCCCTGTTCCCTGTTCCCTGTTCCCTAACTAAAATTGATTATGTTACCACAAATTTTTGGCGCTTGCTGAAAGCTCGGCTTGCCACCCCTAAATCTACTTCTTCTAAGGTAATATTAACCATGGCTCGTACGGGTGTGCCATTGGGTAAAAACATAGTTAATTTATAGTCTAATTGTTTGATCATACAACACATATAATTCTTTTCACCCCAAATAAAATAAAAAACAGGAGGTCGTCTTGTTTCTAAGCTCTGACTACCGACTCCCTCCGAACCGTATTCTCTATAACCCAAGACATTTTTTCCCCCAACCGATCCCAAAAAGGATTGCATTGCTGTTTCTGATGAACTTAATTTAACCAGCCTTTCTTGGTATCCCCCAGGAGTTGTTGATTTCGCAAAAGGATCTTTAAACTTAGAAAAATCTACTGCATCTAATAGGGGTTGAATTCTATTAAAAACGCTTGCACCTGTTTCATAGGTATCAAATAAAATCCCTGACAAGGTAAGTTTATAAGCTTCAATAGAGCCAAAGTTAACTTTGGGTAAGCCCCTTTGTGTTCTCGATCCATCCATGTTTTGAATAGTAACAGATCGGCTTAAACTCAAATCAGTTGGATTGAACATAAAGTAAATCGGAGAAGCTGCTTCACCCGTTCTCGGTATTAGAGCAGCTTTGACTAAACGTTGATCCCTTTGTTGAGCTTTGTAACTTTCCTGAGCTAGATTTTTAAACCTGTTTTCTTCTGATATAAACTGCTGATCTCTTGCCAGATCCTCTGCTGCGGCAGCTTCTAAAATTTTTATATCCGCCGCCTCAAGCATAGCATTTTTCAACGCTGTTTTCAGTGTTGAAACAGCTTCTGATACTGGTGATCCTGATGAACTTGATTTAGCCATGTTTTTCTCCTATTCTATGTCCCAAAGGTTGATAGTATCAAAAAAATTATTAAGAACTTTTTGAGCAAAAATCATACTTAAAATAATCGACGATCATAAGATGAACCCTGTCGCTCCCTTTCTATTTCAAAACGTTGTCGGACAAGGCCATAAATTTCTCTAGCCAAGATTTCTACCTGATCTGTTTTAGTTTCTGCCTGCTTTGTTTCCTCCTTTTGTGCTTCACTTATCAACGAAACCTGAGACTTTTCCAGTCCGATATTTGAGCGAGTCAGAGTCTGAACAGGTTCAGCTTTACGACTAGCAGTGTTTTGTTCCTGTTGTAACCGAGTTTGGATTGTTTTTTCCATGAGTGCTTTTACAGAAGTGGGCTGCTGTTGTAAATCTAAACTGTGAACTTCCGTAACACCCCTAGAAATTCCAGGGGGTAAGAGCATCCCAGTCCGAATATCCGACATCTGATGTCGGTTTTTACGCTCCTTGACTGGTTGCCCTTCTTTTGTGGAGAAAGCTTGTACAACAGTTGGTTCACTTGGCGTCGAATTGCTTTCACCGAGCAATTCTTCAATACTTGACCAAGAATCAGGAACATCTGAGGTTGAGAAATCGCTTTCTTGCTGTTGAATCATTATACCTTGTTTTGATAATTTATTGTTAAAAATAGGTTCAGATTTTGGCTTTATATTAGTCCTTGATGAAGAAGCAAACTGATCCAGGTCATCTAAAACATTTTCATCTTCATCTTTTGCCAGCATGGGATTAGTTTCAAGGAAAGAAGTTTCTGAGATTAATTTAGATGTTTGAACCAGAGATTGAGAAATACCTAAAGGTTTGCTAGTGGTAAGATTTTCTAATACTTGAGGGAGTTTAGAAATAGCACCAGGTTGTCTTAACAATTGTTTAACAGTTTGACTTTCCGTTTGTTTTTGGATATGAGAAACCGGAATTTCTGGTCTAGCAATATCTGTGGGATCACTACTGTCTGTGGGATTAATTGTGGGTGTAGCAATATCGGTAGAATCACTAGTTTCTGTGGGATTAATTATGGAATCCGATTGTTTCTGGATAGAGGAAGAATCAGGAATTTCTGGTGTAGTAATATCTGTGAAATCACTACTATCTGTGGGATTAATTGTGGAATCTGGTTGTTTTTGGAGGGGGGAAGAATTAGAAATTTCTGGTGTAGAAATATCGGTGGGATTAATTGTTGGTAAATAATCAGTTTCTGTAGAATTAAAAACTGATTCTTCTGTTGTTGATATTTCCTGATTTTCTGTTGGTTTTTTTGTTGATTTGTTAACAGGTTCTTGGGATGTTTTTTCTCTAGGAAATTCCGATTTTTTTTGGAAAAAATGAGATGTGGAATTTTTACTATTTTGAATAACAGAGTTTTTTCGTGTTTTTTGATCTATCCGAAAAGGAAAAATGGTTTCTGTTTGTTGTTGTATGGGTAACTCTGAATCAGAGGATGGGGTTTCTGTTTGTTGTTGTACGGATAATTCTGATGAAGGTTGAATTGGGATTGAAGGAGATACATTTTTGTCCGATGGTGGCTCAATAATTGGTGAATTTTTAGTTAATAAATTTGGAGTAAAAGGTTTAAATTTAACGGGATCAGAATCCCCCCAATTTTCATGATCTTGAAAGTTTTGTAATAGGGTTTGATTAGGAGAAATTAATGACCAATCAATCAGGTTGATTGACCGTGAACCCAGAGGTGATATTGATTGCAGAGACAAAAAGTTCTGTCCCAAGGTCTTTGGGGTCAAAAGAGGATTTTTAATTCCTAAAGATTCTTCTTTAGGGGATATTTCTTTATTTTCTTTATTAATATTTTGTTGATTTTCCATTGACTCAGCCAGCAATAAAATACCTGTCTAATTACTCGGAAAAAATCCAGCACTACCTCGACTTAAACCAACACTTGCCCGACCTCCTCCTTGGTTGGTTTTAACTTGTAAACCTTCATAGGCTAAAGTTAATTCTTCAATCGCAACTGAGTTACCATCGGCTTGAAATCCAGGGGCTTTCCAACTAATCGGAACTGCACCAATCAATGTCCAACACATCATGGTTTCTCCCGCTTGATTAAACAGCAATATATTAACATTTCGACGGCTTTTTGGTATCTCACTCATAACAGAATTAATCCATTGCCAAAATGTTAAATTATCAGTCATTCCCCGTTTAAGAGTAACATCACTAAATTCAGCATGACCTAAAATAATTCTTTGTTGATCGTTAACACCTCCTTCTAAATAGGTTTCTTTTTTAAGATTAACTCCTAAACCAGAACACTCAGTAAAGGAGGCTTTAACTTCGCTTTCCATTTCAACATAGAAGCGATTAACGGTAATATAATTTTTTTGCATAATTTTTACATTCAACCTCTATAATTCATACTACGTTCTTTTTGCCAACGTAAATCTTCTAACATCAGTTGATAAATTCGGTCAGCTAACAACCGCATTTTCAAAGGGTCGTTTCTGATTTCGACCGCAATATTGCAGAGGTGATCAAAATTAGTTTCAGAGTCGCTATCCGGCTGATTGCTCTGAATTTTAGCTGAGGCGCCGTAACCCGCAGGAGCATTTAATTCGCTGATGGGTTTCCAATTCGGCGGAATGTCTTGATTCAATGCCATGCAAACCTCCACTCATTAGGCCTAGTATAGAAAATCCTAGGTGTCCGTAGGTATTCACCAAAGGTCGAATCTTTATGGGGATTTAGTCTTCTTAAAAATAGGAATAATCCCCGTTTTACTCAGCAATTCCTGGCTTTCTTGGGTATTCAAAATTTCAGCAAACCGATCACCGATGGCTTTTCGACGGTTATCGCGCCTGAAAATAACCGCCAGGGGATAGGCGAGGGGATAATCACCGGTCTGAAAGGCTTGGTAATCTGGGTGATAACTGCCTTTTTGACCGCACAAATCGGTAGTCGGATCAATGGGTTGGCGATTTTCTTGGATCAAGGGTTGAATAAACGGGTTATTGCGATCGCCGATGGCTAAAGGATACACCGAACACTGGCCAAATACTTGAGAGATCGCCCCAAATCCGATCGCCCCTATTTGTTCGTTTTCAAACTCTTGCAAAACAGTCCGCAACGCCGCAATTGTTGGCAATTGTACGATTTTCGGCAAATTCCCCTCGGAATTCCCGGATCGAGAGGCGCGATCGCCCCTTTCTACCATTTTCCTAAATTGTGCAATTAATTCGGCTTCTTGAAGGACGCGATCCTCAAAAAGACGGATCGCTTCCTGACTGGGGGGAATATACAGCCGCACGGGTAAGTCTGGCCCCCCTAACTGTTGCCAGTTGGTAATGCGTCCGGTGTAGAGTTGTTGCAGTTGTTGAATGCTAATTTGGCCGTTAAGATATTTTGGGAGAGAAAAATCCCGTTGTTCATAA
The DNA here is from genome assembly GCA_036703685.1 of Candidatus Obscuribacterales bacterium. GTDB lineage: Bacteria > Cyanobacteriota > Cyanobacteriia > Cyanobacteriales > Microcoleaceae > Planktothrix. The sequence continues at coordinate 1,773 of DATNRE010000654.1, read as the reverse complement.
CTAAAGGGAACATAAACGGTCAAACCGTCATAGGCAAAAGTTCGCGCCTTGAGGTCGTTGCTCAGATTGGTTGTCAGACTACTAATGGCAAAATCAACATTTCCTGATTGAACTTCGGCGATCGCTTTTTCCCCTGTGGGTTGGGGCAAATATTTTAACTGAAGTTGAGGTCGTCGTTGGGCAAATTCGGCTTCTAAGGTCTGATCTTTTTGAATGAGGTTAGGTTGTCGCCAAATATAATTCCAAATCCCATTTTCCTCGCCACTGTAAGTAAATTTCCCTGTGGGAACTCCCGCCACATCGCTAATACAGCAGGTCGGAATGTTATTGTTAGCTATTGTAACGGGTCGCCGCCAGAGCCACCAGGCTAACCCACTCACCAACAAACCGACAAGAAAAAAGAGCAACAGCCACCACCACTTTTTCCGGGGTTTACGGGTTTCTGACCCTGGTAGAGACGTGCCATGGCGCGTCTCCAGGGGGTTTTCTTCGGGTAAGTTTAATAGGGCAGCACGGGCTTCTGTGGCACTTCCAAAGGGGGTATCAAGTTCTAATAAACGCCATAAAAATAATTTTAGGGCGATATCGGTTTTACCCCAATCTTGATTTAATCTGGGGTCAAAAAAGCGATCATTTTGATCCCGTTCGCCCCCTGCTAACAGGTAAAAACAAACATAACCTAATGCTTTTAAATCCTGGGCAACGGTGGGAATTAGACGCACGGAGGGAGGGAGATCAAATAACCTTTCCCAAAGGGCTAAATCTCCTAAATAAACGCGAAATTGGGGATCATGAAAATACAGTTGTTCTTGAGGTGAAATAAACACACTATCAAGACTCAAATTACCATGAACAAAACTAGATTGAATTTGGCCGTTTGGTAAGCGGAATTTTTGACCGTGAAGGTATTCTAAACTTTGCAGTGCTTGGTTGAGAAAGTAACGTATTGGGCGAGAAGACATTGCCCCTTTGTGAGTTAAATAGGTGCGGGCGGTGATACCATCATTAATAGTGGTAATGAGATAGCATCGTTCACGATCGCTGCGATCGCTAATTGCTTCTATCACTTCTGTGATTCGCCCGGTTTGGGTTCTACCATCAGCTAAGGATATACCACTAATATTCTCAAAGGCAATTTGGGTTTGAATTGCTTCTTTTTCGTTAAAATAACGTTTGGGAAGTAAATATTCTTGAATGATCACGGGTTGTTCTTCTAGTAACTGAATCCCGGTATAAATTCGCTTTGATGTCCTCGAATTAATAAAGCGTTCAATTCGATAACGTCCCCGTTTTCCTTGAATTTCTACTCCTTGGGGTAAGGGGGTCGGAAATCCACATTTAGGACAGGATTTTACTTCAGGATGATCGGCGATCGCTTGTCGAGGTTCTTGACAGTTTAAAGGGTTGTTAAACGGACATCGATATTTTTCATAAAGGGGTAAACCACCAGATAAAAATTCTTCTTGTATTTCAACGGATGAAGAAATTTTTTCGGCGGCGGTTTCTTCTTCGGTTTCCGGTCTAAATAAGTCCCTAATATCTTCTTGAATTAAGGGCAGAAACCAGCGCAGAGAAGGAGGTATTAAATAATATAATCCGTAGCGTAATCCGTAGGTTAAATAGCTCAATCTACCGGTGATTGTCCACATCCCTTGTCTTTTGAATTCTTCGACGCTACGCCGGGGAACTTTAGGTTTAAATTTAGGTAAGGCCATAGAGGAGCAGGGGGAGCAGGGGGAGCAGGGGGAGCAGGGGAGGCAGGGGAGGAAGGGG
>DATNRE010000653.1:0-2059 GCA_036703685.1 Candidatus Obscuribacterales bacterium | reverse complement strand
CCCTACCTCCCCTGCTCCCCCTACCCCCGGGCCATCTGCTCCGCTTCTGAGTAATCAGCGACAGATTAGGCAAACTCTAATATAATCTGAACTTAGGACACTATAGGAATCATAAATCGTTAATGTTAGATCTTGATAACGTTCTGGAATTTTCTCGAAATATCGAGTTAAATCTTCTCGTCTTACTGCCGATTTTAATTGCCTTAGAAGCGGTATTATCGGCGGATAATGCTATTGCTTTAGCTTCTATTTCCTGTGGTTTAGAAGATCCAAAACTTCAAAACAAAGCCCTAAATATTGGTTTATTTTTAGCCTTTATTTTAAGAATTATTTTAATTATTACTGCAACTTGGGTAATTAAATATTGGCAGTTTGAATTATTAGGAGCTTTATATTTACTCTGGTTAGTATTTCGATACTTTTTCAATAAAAGCCAGGAAGATAAATCAGAATCAGCCATACGTTACAAGTCTTTTTGGCAAGTTCTGCCCCTGATTGCCGTTACGGATCTGGCTTTTTCCCTCGATAGTGTCACCGCCGCGATCGCCATTTCCGATCGAGCTTGGCTGGTGATTACTGGGGCTACTATCGGAATTATTATTCTGAGATTTATGGCGACTTTATTTATTCAGTGGCTAAAGGATTATGTCTATTTAGAAACCGCCGGATATTTAACCGTAGGTTTAGTGGGATTAAGATTATTATTCCGAGTGATTGATCCGGCTTTAGTTCCCCCGGAATGGTTAATGGTTATCCTCACCTTGGGTTTATTTGCTTGGGGATTTTCCCAACGGGTTGAAGATGCCCCTCATAATAATTAATCGTTAGCGGTTAACCGATAATTCTTAACCGCTAACTGGATAAAAACTACTCGACTAACCAGGGTTTCATCGTCGATTCCCAATTGGCCAATTCAGCATCCGTAAACCAGAGGCTAATTTCCCGTTTTGCGGTTTCAATGGCATCGGAACCATGGATAATATTCCGGCCAATACTGACCGCAAAATCCCCCCGGATCGTACCCGGTTCGGCGGTTAAGGGGTTGGTGGCTCCGATAATTCTCCGGGCTGAAGCCACAACGCCATCCCCTTCCCAGACCATGGCAACTAGGGGGCCAGAGGTAATAAAAGACACTAAATCTTTGAAAAAAGGTCTTTCTTTGTGGATATCATAGTGGCGTTCGGCTAACTCTTGACTGGCAATCACTAACTTTAAACCTATCAGGGTAAAGCCTTTGGCTTCAAAGCGCCCAATAATTTCCCCTACGAGTCCGCGCTGAACGCCATCGGGTTTAATCGCAATAAATGTCCGTTCCAAGGGAATCTCCTTAACTGTGATTCAAGTTCACAATTTAGATTAGCGTATCCTTGGTAACAGATGGCTGGTCAATCTTAACTTAAACCGCTACACTGTCTGATTGTTGCTCAACGGCAAGGATATAAATAGATGGATGTCAATGCACTCGCCCCTAAACCCCAGACTCCAGAGGTGACAACGGAGTCGCCCCAGGTGACGGCTCAACAAACCTGGACAATTGAAGATAGCGAAAAACTCTATCGCATTCAAGGATGGGGTGATCCTTATTTTTCGATTAATGCGGTGGGGAATGTGACGGTTTCCCCGAAAGCGAATCGAGGGGGATCTTTGGATTTATTAAAATTAGTGGAATCCCTGAAAAGTCGCAATATTGAGTTACCTTTATTAATCCGTTTTCCCGATATACTTGAAGATAGAATTGAGCGATTAAATGCTTGTTTTGCTAAAGCGATCGCCCGTTACAGTTATCCAGGGGTTTATCGGGGAGTTTATCCGGTTAAATGTAATCAAGAACGGCATTTACTAGAAGATTTAGTCCGATTTGGTCAACCCTATAATTTTGGTTTAGAAGCGGGATCAAAACCAGAATTATTAATTGCTTTGGCGTTATTAAAAAATCATGACTCCCTATTAATTTGTAATGGTTATAAAGATCAAGAATATATTGATACTGCCCTATTAGCTCAACGATTGGGACAGACGGCAATTATTGTTTTAGAACAAATTGAAGAAGTCAATTTAG
>DATNRE010000652.1:0-9387 GCA_036703685.1 Candidatus Obscuribacterales bacterium | reverse complement strand
GAATGGCATGGGCATTGACTTGATTCAGTTGAGGAGCGATCGCTAAATAATTATTTAAGTGTTGATAAATGCGACTACTGACTTCATTTTGTAACTGAGTCGCTAAATTATTAACTGCCTTTTGACCATTTTTTAGGGATAAATAGCCCGTTAAACTAACCGCAGCAAAAACCTGTAAAACAAAGGGAACAATTAGAATAAAACGGAGGGAAAGTTTTTCAAACATTTGTTATTCAAGATGAATGATGTTGTCTTAATCTAAAATAATCAGACAAGATAACCCGATCGGGAGTTAATGAATTGCGGAAAATATTAACACTGGGCAACTTCCATAATAAAATGATCGGGATTATATTTGTCTGTGCTATAATATTATAATCCAAAATTATAACTTCCATCCCCTTTATGTCAACATTCCCTGAAATATTTTTCCAAACTTGAGGATGATTTTTTCCTATTTTCCTTTAGAATATAATAGGTTGATTCAGCCTAATCTTAAATTAGTTTAATTGTCCCATCCCAATCGCTAACTCTGAAGTTAATATGCTAATTATTCAAAAATACGGTGGTAGTTCGGTCGGTTCCGTTGAACGCATTCAATCGGTGGCTCAACGGGTGTTAAAAACAGCCCAAGATCATCAAGTGGTTGTCGTTTTATCTGCCATGGGAAAAACCACGGATCAATTAGTAGGTTTAGCCCAACAAATTTCTCCGATTCCTAACCGTCGAGAGATGGATATGTTACTCTCAACTGGAGAACAAATCAGTATCGCTTTATTAAGTATGGCATTGCAGGAATTAGGACAACCTGCAATTTCTTTAACCGGTGCCCAAGTGGGAATTGTCACCGAAGCCGAACATACTCGCGCCCGAATTTTAAAGATTGAAACTGAACGGATAGAACGTCATTTAAATCAAGGACAGGTGGTAGTTGTTGCCGGATTTCAAGGGGTAAGTAGTCAAGATGATTTAGAAATTACTACCCTAGGACGGGGCGGTTCTGATACCTCGGCGGTGGCTTTAGCTGCGGCTTTAAAAGCTGATTTATGTGAAATTTATACGGATGTTCCCGGAATTTTAACCACCGATCCCCGCTTAGTTCCGAATGCTCAATTAATGACAGAAATTACCTGTGATGAGATGTTAGAACTCGCCAGTTTGGGGGCAAAAGTTTTACATCCTCGCGCCGTAGAAATCGCTAGAAATTATGGGGTTTCTTTAGTGGTTCGTTCCAGTTGGACAGATGACCCTGGAACTAAAGTTATTCCCCCCAAACTACAACCTCGACCCTTAGAAGGATTAGAATTAGCTCGTCCGGTAGATGGTGTGGAATTTGATACGGATCAAGCGGCGGTTTCTTTATTAAGAATACCCGACCGTCCCGGGATTGCGGCTAAATTATTTGGGGGGATTGCCTCACAAAATTTAGATGTGGATTTAATTATTCAATCGATTCATGAAGCCAATATTAATGATATTACCTTCACGGTAGAACGCCAATATTTTAATAAAGCGATCGCCGTTGCGGATGCCTTATTACCCGCTTTAGGAAAAACCAATACTTCTGATATTAGTAATGCTGAAGTCACCGGAGATGATAGTCCTATTGCTAAGGTTAGTATTGTGGGAGCAGGAATGATTGGTCGCCCTAAAGTTGCCTCCCAAATGTTTAATACCCTTGCCGAAGCCGGAATTAATATTCAGATGATTTCGACTTCAGAAGTTAAAGTGAGTTGTGTGATTTCCTCCGAAGATTGTGAACGGGCTGTTGTGGCTTTATGTCAATCCTGTGAAGTTAATCTTCCTGAAAAACAATCGAATTATTCTGCCGTCGAAAAAACCCAACTGGATCAATCTTTACCCCCCGTGCGTGGGGTGGCATTAGATGTTAAACAAGCCCGTTTAGCCATTCGTTATATTCCCGATCGTCCGGGGATGGCAGCAAAAATATTCTCCCTTTTAGCCGACCATAATATTAGTGTGGATATGATTATTCAATCCCAACGCTGTCATCAAATTAATGGGATTCTAACTCGAGATATTGCCTTTACTGTTGCCCAGGGAGATGCGGATGAATCTCAACAAATTTTAGAAGGGGCTATATCTGAATTAGGCTGTGGTGAAATTATTGTGAATAAATCCATTGCCAAACTAAGTGTTGTGGGTTCAGGAATGTTACATCATCCGGGGGTAGCTGCTAAAATGTTTCAGGCTTTAGCTAACAAAAATATTAATATTTCTATGATTGCGACTTCTGAAATTAAAGTCAGTTGTTTAGTGGATGAAGACCAGGGCGTAGAAGCATTAAAAGCGGTTCACGAAATCTTTGAACTATCTGGCGAGAAAACCTTTATTGTGCCTGAACGCGCCCCCGTTGCTTAATCAAATCTCCCCCAAATTTTGTAGGGGTAATTCATGAATTACCCCTACAAATAGAATTACCCCTAGAAATAGCTATAATATAACTTTTTGAGTTTAAATCTAATGATTAATCTTTTGATTGAACCTTTACAATATAGTTTTATGCAGCGATCGCTCACCATAGCGATTTTAGTCGGAATTATTTGTGCCGTTGTCGGAAGCTATTTAATGGTACAACGACTGGCATTATTAGGAGATGCCATTAGTCACTCTGTTTTACCCGGTTTAGCGATCGCCTTTATCCTCAATGCTAATATCTTTGTCGGGGCATTTATTGCCGGAATTATAAGTACAATTTGCATGAATATCATTAGAACCTATTCTCGCATTAAAGAAGATGCGGCGATGGGAATAGTATTTTCTGCCTTTTTTGCCCTAGGAATAACCTTAATTACTTTAGTTCAAAAAGATAATAAAATTGACCTGAATCATTTTCTATTCGGTAATATTCTGGGAGTAACAACAGACGATGTTCGGGATACATTTATTATTGCTATTATTATCTTAACTGTAGTTAGCTTAATCTATAAAGAACTGCTGTTTTATACCTTCGATCCCCTGGGTGCAGAAGCCACAGGTTTACCCGTTAACCTGCTTAATTTAGGATTAATGGGATTAATTGCCTTAACCATTGTTGCCAGTTTAAAAGCCGTCGGAGTTATCCTAGTATTATCCCTATTAATTACCCCCGCCGCCACAGCTTATTTATTAGTTGAACGTCTGCATTTAGTCATGATTTTTGGTGTGATCATCGGGGTGATTTCTAGTATTAGCGGAATGTACCTGAGTTATTTTTATAATCTCCCTTCTGGGCCAGCCATTGTATTAGTAACCTCGGGGTTATTTGTCTTAACTTTTTTATTCAGTCCCACCCAAGGACTATTAAGAATAAAACATTAAAATTTTTAAATACTAAAATATAAATCAGTCGGGGCAGGTTTATATAGGTTAATGATCCTAACAAAAATACTGGTGAACCCGCCCCTACATTTGCCAGGTATTGAAGTTAGGAATTACCCATAGAGACCGAGAAACCGGGTTTTTGAGATAATATGTGGGTCACAACGAAGTATTTTCGTAAAAAAACCCGGTTTCTTTGCTTGGGTGCGTAAGTCCTGTAAGTGCTACGATATTTTAACATTCCACTCCCTACAAGAGTTTAAAAAACGGGTAGGAATATCAATCCTATTTCCCCAATGGAGATGTAAATAAGACCCATGGACATTAGGATAATTTCCCCAACCTTCTAATACAGGGGCGTTAGTTTGTAAGGACAAAAAACGCTGCATTTCATATAACGGTTGAGAGGGGTTTTCCCTTAATTCAGACCGATGAAACTCATGTCCCGTGATGATTTCTCCCTCCGATAATAAAGGAGTATTTGTTAACACCTTGGCTTGATAATAGCCTAATTTTAAGCGTTTTCCCATCACCGCAGTCGTCGGTAATATCCCCAGCATTGACCAAGCATTATTTTCAAAGTCAATAATTTTTTCACACAAATACATTAACCCCCCACATTCGGCATAGGTGGGCATTCCTGATAAAATAGCGGTTTTAACCGCTTTCAAAACTACCTGATTTTCACTTAATTCTTGGGAAAATACCTCGGGAAAACCCCCCCCAAAATATAATCCTTGAATTTCTTCAGGTAATTGATCATCATTTAACGGACTCCATTCGATTAATTCTGCCCCCAACTGTTGCAAAATCTCTAAATTATCAGCATAATAAAAATTAAATGCAGCATCTTTAGCGATCGCAATTCTAATTGGTTGATAGGTGTTTTCAGACCAGACCGTAGGAGTAGAGTCTACTTGATCATTAAAACTTAAAGTATTTTTTAATAGGGGTAATAATTGTTCCCAGTCAAACCAATTTTCTGCTAATTCAGCTAACTCTTGAATGAATAAATCCAGTTGCGGCAGTTCATTCGTAGGAATTAACCCCAAATGGCGATCGGGAATTACAATATTTTCCTGTCTTTTAATTGTTCCTATAATCGGAATATTCAGGGGTGCTAAGAAGGCTTTTAATAATTCTAAATGCCGATCGCTGCCGACTTTATTTAAAACCAAACCCTCTAATTTTATATTGGGATTAAAGTTTTTAAAACCCATGGCGATCGCAGCAATAGAACCCGATAATCGACTACAATCTAAGACTAAAATCACAGGTAAATCCAGAATTAAGGCGATTTGGGCTGTTGAAGCGATCGGAACATTTTCCCCATCGGGAATACCATCAAACAGACCCATCACCCCTTCAATTAAGCCATAGTCCGCAGTCTGAATATGTTGATGATAACAGGTTTTAATATAAGATTCAGAGGTTAAAATTGAATCCAAATTATAACAAGGTTTACCCGTCACATAATGATGAAACATCGGATCAATATAATCGGGGCCAACCTTAAAAGATTGGATATTAGAATAGTGTTTTTTTAAATAGGATAAAATCCCTAATGTAATCGTTGTTTTACCAACACCACTACGTTCTCCGGCAATAATCAAGGTCATAATCTAACAATTTGAGTCAATCAAGGATTAGATAATAGGTTTCTGGGTGAGGATGAATACCTTCAAATCATTGAACATCAGAAACTAAATTTATTGAAATATAGAACTCAGTGCTTGCAAAATTAATCCGAAAATAGCAATACCGATCATAGCAATAAAGATAATCAATAATAACAATCCCCCCAATAATAAAATAATAAACCAAGGATTGGCTTTTTCCCCAACTTCTGGGGAATTAACATGAGCTTCTAAAATTTCCACATTTTTAACATTAGCTTTCCAAGCCACATCAAAAATATCTCCAAACACCGGGACAGTTCCCGTCAGGGTTTCCAGGGCAATATTAGCAACCATTGTAATTAAACTTTCCTGGGGTAAACCCAACTTAAACGCTTCAAATACAATATAAATCGATAACACTCCTCCTAATATATCGCCGCCCCCGGGAATTAATCCTAAAATCGGGTCAATTCCAAACCCAATAGATGTACCAGGAACCCGAATCGCATTATCTAAAAGAGTGCTCAGACTTCGCATTCTGCGGATAATAGCAATTCTTTCAAGATCAGAATTTGAGGGTTTTATAGATTTCATTTTGTTTGCCTTTAATAATAAAAATTCCCCCCTACTTAAACTTAAGGAGGGAGGAATAATCGTGCTAAATCACAATAATTAAGATGGTGCTAAAGCACAACAACGATGGTGCTAAAGCACAACAACGAAATTATTTAGATTCGGTGAAGTCAGCATCAATCACATCATCACCGCCGCCGGGAGGGGTAGAACCGCCAGCACCAGGGCCACCGTCTTCAGGGGGAACACCGCCACCCGCTTGCTGATAGATGTTAGAACCCACCTTAAATAACTCTTGTTGTAAATCCGTAGTTAAGGTTTTAATCTTGTCATCATCATCCTGGGCGATCGCTTCCCGCAGTTCCTTCACCATCCCTTCAATCTTAGTTTTATCAGCTTCAGGAACCTTATCACCTAACTCATTAAGCTGTTTTTCCGCTTGATAGGAAAGGGTATCGGCTTGGTTTTTCCGTTCAATGCGTTCCCGACGTTCTTTGTCCGTGGCGGCATTTTGTTCGGCTTCCCGTACCATCCGTTGTACTTCATCATCGGGGAGGGTAGACGCGCCCGTAATACTGATGGACTGTTCTTTTCCAGTGCCCTTATCCTTGGCGGTCACGTTCAAAATCCCGTTGGCGTCGATATCAAAAATCACTTCAATTTGAGGAACACCCCGGGGCGAGGGGGGAATACCATCGAGGCGGAAAGTTCCCAAACTCTTGTTATCGTTCGACATTTCCCGTTCTCCTTGGAGAACATGGATTTCTACGTTAGTTTGACCATCCACCGCCGTTGAGAATACTTCCGATTTCTTGGTAGGAATAGTCGTGTTACGCGGAATAATTTTAGTCATCACCCCACCGAGGGTTTCCACACCCAGGGACAGCGGCGTAACGTCTAACAGCAGAATGTCTTTGACTTCACCCGATAACACCCCAGCTTGAATTGCAGCGCCTAAAGCTACCACTTCATCGGGGTTAACGGTTTGGTTGGGTTCTTTCCCCAGGGCATCCCGAACTAATTTTTGAATCGCGGGAATACGGGTAGAACCGCCCACTAACACCACTTCATCAATATCAGACTTTTTGAGTTTAGAATCAGTGATGGCTTTTTCTACGGGCGTCAGACACCGATCAATTAAATCAGAACACAATTGTTCAAATTTTGCCCGGGTTAAGGTCATGTCCAGATGTTTCGGGCCATCTTGGGTCGCCGTAATAAAAGGCAGGTTAATCTCAGTTTGAGTAACGCTAGACAGTTCTTGTTTCGCTTTCTCCGAGGCTTCAGTTAACCGTTGCAGGGCTTGTTTATCTTTGCGCAGGTCAACTCCTTCATTTTTCTGGAATTCTTCCGCCAGGTAGTCAACGATTTTCTTATCAAAATCATCTCCTCCCAGGTGAGTATCTCCAGAGGTTGATAATACTTCAAATACCCCGTCCCCGACTTCTAAAATCGAGACGTCAAAGGTACCGCCCCCTAGGTCAAAAACTAAAATAGTTTCGTTACTTTTTTGTTCCAAACCATAGGCCAAGGAAGCGGCGGTAGGTTCGTTAATAATCCGTTTAACTTCAATTCCAGCAATTCTACCCGCGTCTTTAGTCGCTTGACGTTGGGAGTCGTTAAAATAAGCAGGAACGGTGATAACAGCTTCTTTAACGGTTTCGCCTAAATATTTACTGGCATCATCAACCAGTTTTCTCAATACTTTGGCGGAGATTTCTTCCGGGGCAAATTGTTTATTACGGGCGGGGGAATCTAATTTAACATTACCACTGCTATCGCGCAGCACTTTATAAGAAACTTCTTTAGATTCGTTGTTAACTTCTTCTGATTTACGTCCGATAAACCGTTTGACCGAATAAAAGGTATTTTCCGGGTTCATCACCGACTGACGTTTGGCAATTTGACCCACCAGTTCGTCACCATTTTTAGCAAAAGCTACCACTGAAGGTGTGGTGCGTAACCCTTCCGCGTTAGCGATAACGGTGGGTTTCCCCCCTTCCATCACGGCGACGCAAGAGTTAGTGGTTCCTAAGTCAATGCCGACTACTTTTCCCATATTGTTTATTGTTCTCCAAATTTACGACAAAAAAGTTAGATTCTGTTTGAGGTTAGTCGTTTTAATTCGACTTCTGGACTCGGCGAGTCCAATTTCCATACAGTTTTTAAGATACGATTGCTTATCTCTATACTGGGGGCGGTTTGTCCATTCCTTGAAGGCGTGTTTACCGAACCTATTTGGGACGGTTTGACTTCAACTTTGGACGGTTGCCCTTTGTTGTTCACATCTACTACTGTAGGAACTGCGATCGGTTTTGGTATTGTGGCAAACCGTATCTTTTAGGTTGTAGTTTCCGATAAATTGTAGTAAGCCCTTTAGGGCTAAGAGTCCTGAAGGACTCACTACGGGGATGGAAAAAGCGATCGCTAAAATCTCAATCAAATAATAGTTTATAATCTTAGAATTCAGTTGTGATAATATTGAATTAATTGCACCGTCCCATCCTCGCCCCAGTCCTTAACCATGAGTCAATGTCTTAATCCTGATTGCCTCCAACTTAACTCTAAAACTACAATTTTTTGTCAAAAATGCGGTTCTAAATTACTATTAAGGGAACGATATCGAGCTTTAAAAATATTAGGACAAGGAGGGTTTGGTCGGACGTTTCTAGCGGTGGATGAAGATAAACCGTCTCAACCCTATTGTGTAATTAAACAATTTTTACCCCAAGCTCAAGGCACGAATAATCAAGAAAAAGCCGGAGAACTTTTTAAACAAGAAGCCATACAGTTAGAACAATTAGGCAAACATCAACAAATTCCTGAATTATTTGCCCATTTTATCCAAGATAATCGTCAATATCTCGTCCAAGAATATATTCCAGGGCAAAATTTAGCTCAAGAATTAGCAGAAACCGGGGCATTTTCAGAAACTAAAATTATTAATTTGTTAGGGGATTTATTACCTATTTTAGCATTTATTCATCAGAAACCAGTAATTCATCGAGATATTAAACCAGAAAATATTATTAGAAGACAGGGCGATCATAAATTAGTTTTAGTGGATTTTGGAGCAGCTAAAGCAGCGACTAGAACGGCGTTAGCGGTCACAGGAACCGTGATTGGTTCGGCTGGATATGTCGCACCCGAACAAGCGGTAGGAAAACCAACTTTTGCCAGTGATTTATATAGTTTAGGGGTAACTTGTATTCATTTATTTACTAATATTGAACCCTTTGATTTATTTGATGTCAGTGAAAGTGATTGGGTATGGCGAGATTATTTAACGGTTAAAGTTAATAATACTTTGGGTCAAGTCTTAGATAAACTTTTACAGCAGGGAACCAAAAAACGCTTTCAAACGGCTCAAGAAGTCTTAGATGCTTTACAATTAAATGTTAAACCGATATCTTTCTCCAATCCCTTCACCTTAGAAGGATTACCAGGATTACAACAATTAACCGTTAAACCGACACCCTCTTTAAAAACCGTTAGTTTTGAAAGCGTAACTGTCAACTCCACCGGACAAATTGTCAACCGTAGACAAGCCCAAGCCCAAATCTTAAGTGAAAATATCAAGGGGATAACATTAGATTTAGTAGTAATTCCGGCGGGAACTTTCCTCATGGGTTCTCCGAGCAATGAACTACAACGATATGGTAATGAAGGGCCGCAGCATACTGTTAATATAGGCTCTTTTTTAATCGGTCAATATGCGGTGACTCAAGCCCAATGGCGGGCGGTGGCAGGTTTACCCAAATGTCAGATTGATCTGAATTCCGACCCCTCCGATTTTAAAGGGGATAACTTGCCTGTTGATAGCGTAAATTGGTTTGAAGCGGTAGAATTTTGCGATCGCCTCTCTCAATTTACC
>DATNRE010000651.1:0-7956 GCA_036703685.1 Candidatus Obscuribacterales bacterium | reverse complement strand
TCATTCTCAGTTAGGAAAAGGATCGGAGTTTATTATAGAGATTCCGATTTGTAAAGAATTAGGAATCAGTAATCAGTCATCAGTAATCAGTCATCAGTGAGCCAGACGTGCCAATAGCCTTCGGCATCGCGCACGCCCGGGCGCGTCTCTACCAGTTAATTTAATGATTGTTGTTCTTATTATTAAGACCCGAAAAATAAATTACTATTCCTTATTCCATCTATCTATAGCAAATGACTGATACAAAATATAAATTTAAACTCAAATTCTTTGGTTTTACTTTGGGGATGATCTCAATATTTATGGGATCTATTATTTTAAGATTTTGGGGTTTAGACCGATTTAATACTTTAGTTTTTGATGAGATTTATTATGCTACATTTGCCAATAATTATTTAACTCAAACTCCTTTTTTTAATTCCCATCCTCCCCTCAGTCAATATTTAATTGCCATCGGAATTTGGCTGGGATCTAAATTACCATTAGGACAAGAAACCCTGAACAATTTAACAAATTCAACCCTATCTACTTGGAGTTATCGATGGTTTAATGCTTTATTTGGTTCGTTTATTCCCTTAATTGTGGGGGCGATCGCCTATCAACTTACCCACCGTCGTAGCTATACTTTAATCGCTACATTTTTAATGGCAACAGATGGATTATTTATTGTAGAATCTCGCTATGCTCTAAGTAATATTTATATTGTATTTTTCGGATTATTAGGACAACTGTTTTTTTTAAAGGCTTTACATCAAAAAGGAATTAACCGTTGGTTTTGGATGGGTTTAGCCGGAATCGGATTAGGATTAGCCGCCCTAACTAAATGGAATGGATTAGGATTTTTGTTAGGAATTTATTTTATCTTAATTGTAGGTAAAGTGATTCAATATTTTATTCCTAATTCTAAAAAATTAATCCTAAAAACATCCTTTAAATCTCCCTTACAAAACCTAAATCAACTGACCCCAATTATTATTCTAGTCACCTTAATAATCATTCCTATTCTGGTTTATCTGATCGGTTGGTTGCCCCATTTACAACAAAATCCCGATCCGCCCTTTTGGGGTCTACAAGCCAAAATTTGGACTTACCATCATAGCTTAGGAGATGGAACAAAAGTTCACCCATACTGTTCTAAATGGTACAGTTGGATTCTGATGTTACGACCCATTCCCTATTTTTATCAGAAAGTTACTACAACCACTTCCCCCGATCCAACTTTACCTCTAATTCATCCCGATCAACTTCCCATGGTTTATTCTGTTCACGCGATGGGAAATCCCTTTTTATGGTGGTTATCGACCCTGGCTATTTTATTATTATGTGGGATTTTAATTCAACGGGTTTGGATGGCTTTATCTGTTAGGTTTTTCGATTTAAAACCGAGATTGTCGATACAATTTCCGCCGACACCGGAACTGTGGTTAACCCTATTTTTAAGTTTAAATGGGTTGGCAAATTTATTACCCTGGGTGAGAGTGACTCGCTGTTTATTTATTTATCATTACATGACTGGATTTGTGTTTAGTTGTATGGCCTTAGCGTGGTGGTTAGAACGATGGTTATATAGTCCTAATCAACAATTTCGGTGGCTAGGAGGTCTGATCCTATTCCTGGTTTTATTCGGTTTTTTGTATTGGATGCCTTTATATTTAGGACTGCCTTTGTCCCCTGCACAATGGCAACTGCGAATGTGGTTTCCGTCATGGATTTAGTTTTTGGGACTAATCTCAATACAGAATAGAAGGTGAGATTCATCACAGGAATTGGTAATAATGATCACAAATAATCTTGATAGATATTGCGGAAATCTGAAGCTGGATCGTGAATACTGGTAATAGGTTCTAAAAAATATCATCCTATGAATACCAACAATTCTGACCCCAAACAATATTCTGTACCAGAATCCCAAGAAAAACAATTAGATGCGATCGCCAAATTAGCCGTTTTAAGTTTAACCTGGTCTTTAGCGGGTCTATCCCAAGAAAAGAGATCCAGTGCTAACCTCAAAAGAGCCGCCCCTGAGATCCATATCAACTTGTCTGGACTTAAAGACGGAGTTTCTCCCTCGGAGTTGCCCCCATAAGTTCAGACCATCTAAGTTTTACCAAACGGTATAATCTGGGGCAAGGACATATTAAACTAGGTTGTGAATTGGTTAATACCCCAAGGAGAACACCGGACGTGGCAATCGAAATTGGTCAAAGAGTCAAGATTCGTCGAATTAGAGAGCGAGTCCCTGGCAATATTGTCGATCAACTCAAGCAAAATCCTTTTGGAACTGTCAAAGGCTTCAAAATGGTGGATGGAAGTGGAGTCGGTTTTATTGTCCAACTCGATAATAAAGCAGCAACTTGGTTCTTTGAAGATGAACTAGAAGTTTCTCGTTAATATTCCCCTACGGTGGGAGACGGGAAATATTAAGAGGGTGATCTGCAAGTTTGGCTTGATGCTATTGTGGATCATCCTCTTGATTTTTGAAAATTGTCGTACCTTTGACGATGCTCAATGATTGTATATTGCCAACTATTAGAACGTTTTTTGGGCTGAAATTTATATTTCAATAAGTGCATTAACAAAATTCTCAAATTACTTTTTAAGGCATTTTTATCATTTTTTCCCATACTGTCTAATTCTTCAATTAAATTTTGACAATCTAATTCTTCAAAATGTTTGCCTTCTAGTAATTGAATTGTTTGCTGTAGCCATAAATGGAAATCTTGTTCATAAAGTTGGTTAAGTTGGAGTGATAATTCAGAGTTCATCAAATTAGCTCCTTGATGAGTTTAAAATATACCCGATTATAATATACCCATTCTAATTGATTTATTGTAGGATTAAGTTTCCATGAACGAGATTAGGAAATTATAAATGGCCTTAACATTAACATTTTTGGGTAAGGGGGGTACGGGTCGGACAACGCTGGCGATCGCAGCCGCTCAACAATTGGCCGCCAGTGGAAAGCGGGTATTATTAGTCGGACAAGATGGCAGTCCCGCCTGGAATATCCTACTAGAAACGGAAGTAGGGTGTGATCCAACGGAAATTGCCACCCATTTGAAAGCCGTGCAACTCAAAAGTGCAGTATTGCTCGAACGCAGTTGGGAAGAAGTGAAAAAGCTGGAAACCCAATATGTTCGTACCCCATTTTTTAGGAATGTTTATGGTCAGGAATTGGGGGTTTTACCCGGGATGGATAGTGCTCTGGCCCTGAATGCTATTCGTGAATATGATGCCAGTGGTAACTATGATGTAATTGTTTATGATGGGTTAGCCAGTCAAGATACCCTGAGAATGTTAGGAATGCCAGAGATTTTAAGCTGGTATCTACGCCGTTTTCGCAATGTATTTATGGAGTCGGACTTAGGAAAAACTCTCTCTCCTTTTGTGCAACCGATTGCTAGTAGTATTCTGAATATTGATATTTCCGGGGATACTTTTTCTCAACCGACTCAGGAAATGAATAATATTTTGGATCAAGGAAAAACGGCAGTATCCGATCCCCAACGAGTGGCGGCTTATT
This sequence comes from Candidatus Obscuribacterales bacterium, assembly GCA_036703685.1. Lineage (GTDB taxonomy): Bacteria > Cyanobacteriota > Cyanobacteriia > Cyanobacteriales > Microcoleaceae > Planktothrix. The sequence continues at coordinate 4,433 of DATNRE010000651.1, read as the reverse complement.
TAGTGAGTAATCAAGATGAAGTGGCGATCGCCACGGCCAAATATTTATGGGGAAGTGCCCAACAGGTGGGACTCACCGTGGGCGGGGTGCTATTAAACCAAACATCACTCACAGAGGCAATTACAGAAGCTTTTGAACCCTTAAAGGTGAGTGTCATTCCCCCCCGTTCGGGTCAAAGTTGGCAACCTTTGATCGATGCTTTGCCCGATTTTACCCAGGCAGGGTTAGCTCCAAGACCGATTAATATTGATGTGGCAGAACGCAAGGTTAGCCTGTTTCTACCCAGTTTTGATAAAAAACAGGTAAAGCTAACTCAATACGGCCCAGAAGTCACAATAGAGGCCGGAGATCAACGGCGCAATATCTTCTTACCCCCGGCTTTAACCGGAAAACCCGTAACTGGAGCCAAGTTTCAAAACGGTTATTTAACCATTAGCTTTTAATCAGTTGTAGGGGCGGGTTCATCAAGATGCGCGGTAATTCACAAAGATCTAAAAGAACCCGCCCCCACCTACCAGTGATCATTAATTAATCCCAAAATCAACCAGCGTTACCTATTACCCATTACCCATTACCCATTACCCATTACCCATTCCCCATTCCCTTAGATTATTGTTAGGGATCAAAATAAGAAGAATCGGGTAAAAACTCGACTTGAGGATCAATTTTAGGATCAATATTTCGATTATTTAAGTTTAATTTTTCAGTAACAGTAACAGCGATTCCGAGGAATAAAAGACTACTAATAACAGCTAAAAGCGGTAATCCCCTGGTTAAACTCAGATCTCTACGCAGGCGGGCAAAGGGGCGGCTTTGGCGTCGGAGCATTTGGGCAACACCACACTGCTGGAAACAGAAGGGATCTCGCACATAGTGACCACTATGACTCATGACAAAATGGGTATGGCAGTGAGGGCAAGTAAAGAGTCCACCTAACATTCCAATTGAGGGCAAAATGCTAGTATGATGGCAAATTGGGCAAGTAACAGAATGAGTGTTAAAGGTATCTGCGTTCATAACAACTGGACTCAAACGTAGAAAAATAAAGGTTTATCGAAACTTGGAAGGCAACAGCTTGGGCAGTAAGTGATGTTTGCTGTTTTGTATTACTTCTAGTCTACCTCTAAGGAGGGAGAGTTTATCCAGGGGAAACGTTAACATTTGTGGAGCTAATTTTTAAGGGTTAATTCTTAACATTTGTATCCAATCTTGTAACTTTTGTAACTCTGTAACATGGGTAAGGTTATATTGTAAGGGGGTAATGGTGATCAGATTTTGACGTAAAGCATGAACATCCGTCATAAACTCATCCAAATCTGAGGGTTCATTTAATAGTTCTACATCTTCCATTAATTCTCCGGTCAACCAATAATAGGTTTTTCCCCGGGGGTCAATGCGTTTTTCCAAAATATCCAAATAACGACGAATTCCTTGACGGGTAATCTTCACCCCCTGAATATCCTGGGGGGGAACACCGGGAACATTAACATTGAGTAACATCGCTTGGGGTAGGGGATGTTTTTCTAAGGTGTGAATTAACTGTTGGGCAAATTCCACCGCCCCTTGAAAGTCCCGGGAAGAATAACTTCCTAAACTAAATGCAATACTGGGAATTCCTTGAATTAACCCTTCCATAGCCGCCGAAACCGTACCGGAGTACAGAATATCCGTGGCCACATTCGGCCCATGATTAATTCCGGCTAAAACCAAATCCGGCGGGGTTTCCATCACCCCAAATAGCCCCACTTTTACCGAGTCGGCCGGGGTTCCAGAACAGGCCCAAGCGGTTACGGACGGGGCAAACACATCCTCTACCTGTTCAGCGCGGATGGGATGGTGTAAGGTTAAACCATGACCGGTTGCCGAACGTTCTTGATCGGGACAAACCACGGTAACATCATGCCCGACTTGGGCTAAACCATTGGCTAAACTGCGAATTCCTTGGGCAAAAACCCCGTCATCATTACTAATTAATAGTTTCATTGAGTTAAATTGATTAAGAGAGGGAAAATATACTTTCAGGACAAAAGGATTATTTTAGCTGTCAAAAAATACATAAAATTAATCGCTTATTGTTGTTTATCTTGAGATAAAGAACGCCACTTTTCTAATAATTTTTGTTCCTGAATCATGGGATTTTGGAGTTGCAACTTTAAATATTATAGCAGTTGCTCCTAAATATGTGTTAAATATAGCCAGTCTAAATCAGGGGTATAAATCCTTTGAGTTTCCTCGCCCTGAAGGGACAATATCGGCCAGGGGTTAGAATTAATCTCGGAATTATTTGTAGTTACAATCCCTTTAGACTTACTATAGAAGCAATGAATTAATTATCAATATTCCTCCTCTAATCTGAATCTTGCCATGCTTAAGCAATTTTTAATAGGCTCAGTTTTGATTGCGACTACCCTTTTCACGGGTGAAGCCAACGCTTCTACTATTACCTATGATTTTACTGTAAATGTCAGGGCTGGAGCGTTGACGGGTAAATCGTTTAATGGTACTTTTAGTTATGATGATTCTTCATTAACAGGGAGTGGGGTTGAGGAATTGGGGGTAAATCAAGGATTAACGGTTTGCATGAATTTTTTCGGGCGAAACTATAACGAAACCGAAGATAGTGGCTATCCAATGTTGCCTAAACTTATATTTGAAAATGGTTTAATCAAACAACTGGATTTTTGGATAGAGCCGAATAAGCGAGTGAATTGGTGGAATGAATCGGGATGGGAAGTAACTTTATCTCCCGCTCACAATTCTGCTTCTAGCAATTGTAAAAATCAGAGAAATCTCCAGAAAAAATAAAACCTAAAACCCTGGTTTTAATCCCATTTGTTCAAGGGATTCTTTCAAAATAATTGTTGATATCATTAGGCAAAAAATAAAAATTTAAGATGATTTTCTATTTTTTGAACCGCTTTTTTTAACAAAAGACTACTGAGTAAAAGGGAACAAATTAAGCTACACTCAGCAAAGGCAGGACAATTTAATCCTTTACCCAATTTCAACCGTCTATTAATCATGCTATGGCAACTCAACTTAGTGAATTAGAAACCCAACTCGAAGACCTGCGCATTGAGGGAACAGAGGCGATCGCCACTTCTCAAACCCTAGAAGAATTAGAACAATTGCGAATTAACTATTTAGGCAAAAAAGGCAAAGTTTCCATCGTTCTCGGGGCCATGGGAAAACTCGACCCCAGCGATCGCCCTCGCATTGGATCTGTAGCCAACGACGTCAAAAAAGCCCTAGAAACGGGTTTAGAAGATAAACGCACCGCCCTCCAACGCGCCCAACTCGAAGCCCAACTCCAATCAGAAACCCTAGATGTTACCATGCCGGGTGTCTATCATTCCCAGGGCAGAATTCACCCCCTAAATGGCATTATTGATCGGGCTTTGGATATATTTGTCGGGTTGGGATATACCGTCGCTTCTGGCCCGGAAATGGAAACGGACTATTATAATTTTGAAGCTCTCAATACCCCCCCCGACCACCCCGCCCGGGATATGCAGGATACCTTCTATTTACCCGATGGTAACTTATTAAGAACCCATACCTCCTCGGTGCAAATTCGCTATATGGAAGAACACCAACCCCCCATCCGCATTGTCGCCCCGGGTCGGGTTTATCGTCGGGATACGGTGGATGCGACCCATGCGGCGGTATTCCATCAAATTGAACTTTTAGCCATAGAAGAAGGCCTACAATTTACCGATTTAAAAGGCACAATTAAAGAGTTTTTACGTCAAATGTTTGGGGATTTACCCGTGCGGTTTCGAGCCAGTTATTTCCCCTTTACTGAACCCTCGGCCGAAGTAGATTTACAATGGCAGGGAAAATGGTTAGAAGTGTTAGGATGTGGCATGGTTGATCCGAATGTGTTAAAAGCGGCTGGCTATGACCCGGAAAAATACACGGGATTTGCGGCGGGTTTTGGTGTAGAACGGTTTGCCATGGTTTTACATCAAATTGATGATATTCGGCGGGTTTATGCCAGCGATTTACGCTTTTTACGTCAGTTCTAAGGGTTGAAATAGTGTGTGGTTAATGAGGAGTGAAATTAATGAATAATTTTGTATTGAGGAGTCGGTCTTTTCGGGTTTTAGCATTAGTTGTATTAGCGGTGATGGGGAGTCAATTACCCACTTTAGCAACGATTCACCCTAAATCAACAACCCCCAATTCTGAAACACAAATCGCTCAAAACCGTTCTAGTTTGTGCCGGGTTATTGGGGAACAACAGGGGTTAGCGGTTCATTCTCGACCGACTCCTACTTCTCCGGTGGTCGGGGGTGTGGGGTTTAAAACAGAAGTGACTTTAGCCAATAATTCCGGCGGGACTCGTGGCCCAGATGGTCGCACTTGGGTAGAAATTTCTGCCCCAATTAAGGGTTATATTTCTAATGGTTTTCCCGATCGCAGTGGCAATT
>DATNRE010000650.1:0-5370 GCA_036703685.1 Candidatus Obscuribacterales bacterium | reverse complement strand
GTGAACAAAGGTCGTTGTTGCGAAAGCGATTCGCACACCGCGGCGTGCCTTCGTTGAGTTTAAGTCTCAATGTTCCGGGCTATCCCAAGAGCAATGCAATTGTACGCGCTTTTTTCAGATACTGTCTTTCCGATTTGCAGTATTATCTCAACGCCAATCAGATTTTTCTCTGCTTAATACTTCCACTGGAATTAAGCGATGCAGAATTCGACAGTATTTGTTCATCATCTGGTGGAGTTTTAATAATAGGCGAAACTTCTAAATCAAGAATTTCAAAACCAACTTCTGTTGGGAAAACTAAATCAACAGCTTTTAACAATTCTTGTTTTATACTCTCCGTGAATTTAGATATACGATCAACAGGCACAAAAAAACGTACTGTGGCAATGTGCGAATTCCACCGTATGCCAGAAAAAGAACCAGACGAGAAAAACTCACAATTAGAATTTGTCAGTAAGGCAGCAATATCTTCCTTATTCGTTGCTTGAAGATACTCTCTTAACGTATACATGAAAGTCGCTGATTCTGGAGGATTATATGTAAAATCAGTCAATTTTATTCTCTCCAACTTGGCATGAATTCAGAACATCTAACATTAATTTAACACTCAATACTAATAAAAGCGACACAACTATACATTAATCTCTACCTAATAAAAAGGCTAAGGCTTGAGTGGCTCGATGTAAAGAAATAGCACCTTGCGTTTCTACAATTGATCAAGCAGCATATCGTATTCTGCGTGAGAACCAACCCAGAACCAGATTACAGTGTCTTCATCTAATTGACCGACTGCTCGATAGTCTCTGTTAATTCGTGCAGAATAAATTGGTAATTGGGGATGGACTTTTTTGAATCGCAAGCTGGGATAACTTGGATCTTGCTTGAATTGCCGATATGCCTTACGGGTTTGTTCCTGAACCTGCTCTGGTAGATCGGCAAACATTTTACGAAATTGAGTGGTTGTACGAGATTTCACAATGTTTCTGGATCTAACTCTTGCGTTTTACCTGCACGGTATTCAGCCATCGCCTCGGCTGCAAGCTTAGACAACAGATCTGGGGAACGAGTAAATGACTCATCCCATCGGTACTCATCTTCAAGTTCTTCTAGGATCATTGTTGCGATCGCATCCTGCTCACTAGAAGGTAAGGTTTTCAATCGGGCGATTGCACGTTCAAGTAGCTCAGTCATATTTGATATCTAATATTGATGTCAATAATCCTATGGGGATAATTCGTTATGAAGAAACAATCCTCGCACGATATCGCCATTAAAATTTTCATCACTCAGCAACCTCAACATAACAAAGCTTAGGGAGTTTGTTGTGCTAAAAGTCTGGATCGAATCAGACTCAGATCAGGCTGAATTTCTGAAAATCGTTGATGAACGGATTCTGCTAGCTGTTCGCGCTCGTTCAGATAGGATTCTATTTCTTGCTGATGCCGAAGATAATAACCAATTGTGATGTAAACGTCAGACAGAGAAAGCGTTGAGTATCTTTGCACAATGGTTTCTGGAGAAGCACCATCCTGGAATCCTCGGATCACCAGTTCCAGCAGAACCCTTGAGTTACCAACCCGAATTACTCCTGTTGCATCTTTTCTAAGTGGTGGGGACTCGCACTCCAAGACAAGACTCACAATTTTATCTCCATTAGGGACTACTAGGGCAGGCTTTAAGTCAAAAGTATTAGTCCTAATTATACCTACTAATCCTGTGTTGTTACGATATACGGAAAACTTCTGGATAAAACTCCCGAAATTGTATGTCCTAACTGCCAAAGCGGTTGATATAATTCGGGATTGATGTCAATAATCCTATGGCGATATGTTGTTGCGATGCGGCGCATCCTAGAGAGCCCTGAAGGGCTCACTACTAGGGTATGGCAATTGTCCTTAATAATTGTTCAATAATTGTTTTTGCCCGCCTTCCTCCCGCCGGAATTAAACGATGGGATAAGACATGGGGCGCTAGGTATTTGACGTCATCCGGTGTGCCATAATCTCTACCTAATAAAAAGGCTAAGGCTTGGGTGGCTCGATGTAAAGAAATTGCACCGCGAGGACTTACCCCTAAAGTGATTTCATCTGATTCTCTGGTGGCTCTAACTAAATCCAGAATATACTGTTGTAATGAGGTTTCAATCTTAATTTGACGACACCAATTTTGAATTTCTAATACCTCATCCTGAGAAATACAAGGTTTTAAATCATCTACCGTTATTCCATCTGATAACCGTTGTAACATTTGCAATTCTTCCGCTTCGCTGGGATATCCTAAAGTTAGGGATAATAAAAATCGATCCATTTGGGCTTCAGGTAGGGGAAAGGTTCCTTGATATTCAATCGGGTTTTGAGTTGCTATCACAAAAAACGGTTTAGGAACTAACCGAGAAACCCCATCAACGGTAACTTGTCTTTCTTCCATTACTTCTAATAAAGCTGACTGGGTTCGAGGCGTAGCCCGGTTAATTTCATCGGTTAATAAAATATTAGTAAAAATCGGCCCGGGTAAAAATTCAAATTCCCCGGTACGCGGATTCCAAATATTAGTTCCGGTGATATCTGTGGGGAGTAAATCCGGTGTACATTGTATCCGATGAAACTGTCCGGCTATGGAACGGGCTAGGGATTTTGCGAGTAAGGTTTTACCGACACCCGGAACATCTTCGAGTAGTGCATGACCCCCGGCTAATAAAGCTACTAACGTCAGCCGAATAGCGTCTTCTTTGCCTACAATTGTCCGGCTTAAGTTGTCTTTTAGATGTTCAATTCGTTGTTTCATGGGATATTTTTATTGAGAGTAAGATAAAATGCAATTGTGTTAATTATAATCCTGGGTGAAAGACCAGACGCGCCGTGGCTCGTCTCTACGTTGGGTCTAGTATCTTCTTGGCTTGTAAACAATCGGCATTAATTTGAGTTTTTAGAGCCTCTAAAGAGGTGAATTTCTGTTCCGGTCGCAGGAATTCTTCTAGGCTAACATTTAAGGTTTTACCATATAAATCCCCCGACCAATTTAACAGATGAACTTCTACGGTGACGTTTTGACCTGCGACCGTTGGACGACAGCCAATATTCATCACCCCCGGATGATTTACTAACCCAAAATTAGCATCACTTCCGGTTTTGGTGAGTGATTTCATCCCCATTTCCGATACTTTTACGGCATAAACCCCATAGCGGGGTAAGAATTTTTCCGGGGGTAATTGTAAATTAGCTGTGGGAAATCCGATAGTTCGCCCTAACTGTTGACCCTGAACCACGGAGCCCACGACATGATAGGATCTTCCTAATAATTGATTGGCTCGACTAATTGCCCCTTGTTCTAAGGAGGCACGAATTTCTGAACTGCTAATCCGTTCGCCATTTTCACATAAATATAAAGGAACCGTTTGTACCTTAATTCCGTAATTATCGGCAATTTTTTCTAAATCTTTAACAGTCCCAGCCCGTTTTTTTCCAAAATGAAAATCAATTCCCACACTAATATAATGGGGTTGCAATTTTTGAATTAAAATCTTTTCCACAAATTCCACTGGAGATAAAGTCGCCATTTGTTGATCAAACGGCAATAAAACTAACTGTTTTACTCCCATTATTTTTAACCATTCCGCTTTTTCATCTAGGGGAGTGAGTAACTTTTTGGGTTGACCGGTAAAAAATTCTTGAGGATGGGGATGAAAGGTGACAACGGTACTATAACCCAGTTCCGATTCTCCTAAATTACTATCCAATAGGAATGTATCCCGCGTCAACGGGGCGACGGGGTTGGCTAAAAGCATCTCTGTCCGTGGTCGGGAATCAATTGGCGGCCTGACATTTAAAATCGGCTGAATCACCTGTTGGTGGCCGCGATGTAAGCCATCAAAGTTCCCTAAAGCAACGGCAGTGGGCGTTAATATAGTATCGAGCGATGATGTTATCCACACGCTTCACATTTTGACATAATTTTGAAATTTGCGATCGCCATTGTCAGAAAATCTGGTTAAATGAACCCTAGAGTGATCGTCCTACAGTACAGGAGGACTAGAAATCGAAGGAGAACTTAACTGAATCGATAGTCCTTCCCGGGCGATTAAACTATTAGGAAATCTTTCCGCCACTTGTTCCCCTACCTTATCCATTAAATCATCATTATGAAGGGGGTCATGGTGGAAAATAACTAACCGTTTAACATTGGCCGCTTTTGCTACCTTGACAGCTTCTTGCCAGGTGGAATGTCCCCAACCTACTTTACTGGTTTTTTCAGCATGATATTGTTCATCACTGTAGGTAGCATCGTAAATTAAAACATCAGCATTCCGAGCTAAAAATAACACATTTTCATCTAAGCGATCGGGAAAATGTTCCGTATCACTGACATAAGCCGCGGCATAATTCCGCCAATTCACTCGATATCCTACCGCCTCCCCCGGATGGTTTAATAAAGCTGTTTCAACAACAATATCATCGCTAATTTTAATCGACTTACCCACATTAATATCAACAAACTTTAAGTCTGCTCCCATAATTTGTAACGGAACTGGAAAATTAGGATGGAGCATTTGATCATTCAAACGATGCTGCACCGTTGAACCATCGGGGGCAATTGTACCATAGATATAAAAAGTATTGATTTTAATAAAAGCGGGAACAAAAAATGGAAATCCCTGAATATGATCCCAATGATAATGACTAAAAAATAAATGCCCGGTTACAGGCATTTGAGACAGTAAAGATTGTCCGAGGACTCGTAAACCCGTACCGCCATCAAAAATTAACCGTTCTGAACCCACTCGCATCTCAACACAGGGAGTATTTCCCCCGTAGCGTACTGTTTCCGAACCCGGACACGCGATACTCCCTCTTACTCCCCAAAAGTGAACCGTGAACTGGTTTTGTAGATTAGACATAGGTGTTAATTGCTAGTTGGAGTTAGGTGGTTGAGTGGGTTAGGTTAATTATAATTAAGTTTGGGCTAGAAACTTAATCGGAACCGACAGAGATGCCCGTTGATCTTGTCTCAATATTAGCTAATGCAACAAAATGTCATAAACTGTCGATAATACCATTTTAATTTTAGAGCAAATTATTAAGATCACCAAACACAAGATTTAACTTGGGATTGTCAGAATGGATAAAGTCAGTAAAACCCTTGATCATCTTGAGCTAATTCGGATTAGCCTATTAACCAAAGGTCAGCAACTCCTGCATCAAGATTAGGGGTCGAGGGGGGCTTTGCAACCCCCGACTCCCATTCAAAACCGTGCTTGCGACTTTCACCGCACACGGCTCCTAGTCTAGTTGACTGTTATCATCAGAGCATCCGGTTTCTTTTGAGTCATAAGACCCATCTGTTGCCGTTTTAGTATCGTGACAATGGCGATGT
>DATNRE010000649.1:0-2353 GCA_036703685.1 Candidatus Obscuribacterales bacterium | reverse complement strand
CGGTTAAAACTTGAGTAGCCGAACCAAAGCGATCGCTGGGAGTTGATAATAACATTTTATCTAAAATATTTGCTAATTCATCGGAAACCCTAACAAATTGTTTCCAGTTCCATTGATTACTATAACTATCAAATAAATCTTGAGGATCTTTTGCTGTTAATAAGACAATACAAGTCACCGCCAAGGCATATAAATCCGTGGAAGGAAACACGGTATGACCCCTCATTTGTTCAGGAGGTGCAAACCCCAGGGAATAAATTCCCGTGGAGGTTCCGGCGGGATTTTGGGTGACTTGTTTAACCGCCCCAAAATCTAATAAATGTAAAATTCCTTGGCGATCGCGCATAATATTAGATGGTTTAATATCGCGGTGAATCACATCATGATCATGAACAAATTCTAAAATTTTAAGCACTTCTTGGAGAACTTCCCTAACTTCTGCTTCTGAAAATTGTCCTTTTGAATGAAGTTCAGCTTCTAAATTCTGCCCATTAATATACTCTTGAACAATATAAAAAAAACATTCGGGTTTGGAGGTTTGCCATGGGGGTGCTTCTAAAGGAAAATAGGCAAATAAATCAGGAATTTGGAGATGTTTATTGCCTAATTGTTCCAGAACATGAGCTTCTCTTTCAAATAAAACCTGAGCCGTTGCTAGTTGTTGAGCGTTTAAATCCGATGAGGGTTTAAATTGTTTAACCACACAGGATTTCAGAGCCGGAGAACGGCGATCTTTGGCTAAATAGGCCGTACCAAATCCCCCTTGTCCTAATAGTTTTTCGGGGAGATAACGACCATCTAAAATTAAAGGCATTCCGCAGGTGGTACAAAATTTTTGCTGTACGGTTTTGAGGGTCATTTGATCCTCTAAATCCGTAAAATTATTGCGATCAGCCCCCAAACAACCCGGACGAGTACAGTAAATTTTCATAGTGTTACTGATAAAAATTAAGATATGAAACAGTCAGAAGTATTATCCGGCGTTCCCTATTCCCTATTTCCTTTTGATCAAGACAACTCAAATAAAATTGCTATAGGTCTTGAGTTTCTTCAAAATCCGTAGGAGAAATAAACGTCTCAATATTAATCGGTTTTTTAGAAGAATTGGGGGAAAAGTTATGGGTTTTTAATGTCCAATTTTCGGCGGTAAATAAGGGTAAGATATCACGACTAAACGCTTCAGATGCCTTAGACTGATAGCGATGATGGTTAACAATAACCGAAAGCATTCTTTTAACCACCACATCTTCAATTAATATGCGGTGCAAAACCTTGATTTCTAATTCTTTTTCAATGGCTGAAATCGAAACAAAAGCCGCACCTAATCCGGCTTGTACGGTATTTTTAATCGCTTCAATAGAATTTAACTCCATTTCGACTTTTAGACAGCGTGGATCAATCTCGGCTCGGGTTAAAACTTGATCAATGACTTTGCGAATGGTAGACTGAGAATCTAAAGCAATAAATTCCAATTGATATAAGTCTTCTTTTTGAATTTTGTCTAATTGGGCAAAGGGATGGGAAGGGGGAATAATTAAGGCTAATTCATCTTCAATATAGGGTTGAATTGTCAAAGCATCTTGTAATTCCGGTGGCACTTCCCCGCCAACAATTGCTAAATCAATTTGTCCATTTGCCACACTCCAAGCCGTGCGTCGAGTCGAATGAACGTGCAGTTGCACCGCCACATCGGGATATTTTTCGCGAAATAAACCAATCATCCGGGGGAGTAAATAGGTTCCCGTAGTTTGGGATGCGCCGACAATTAAAGTGCCCCCTTGTAGATTTTGTAAATCCTCAATGGCGCGGCAGGTTTCCTGACATAAACTGAGAATTTTTTCGCCATAATTTAATAAAAGATGTCCAGCTTCTGTTAATTTAGCCCTACGTCCTCCCCGATCAAATAAAGGAACACTTAACTGTCGTTCTAAATTTTGGACTTGTAAACTAATAGCGGGCTGGGAAACATATAAACTATCCGCCGCCCGTTTAAAACTTCCCTCAGCCGCGATCGCTTTGAGAATGCGTAGTTGATCTAAGGTAAAAGGAACATCTGTCATTGTGAGAGTCGGTAAAGAATTGAGTGAAAATAGAATCAAAAATCAGATTGTTTTAGATAATTTTAACCCCAAAGGTTGAAAAAATTCTGATAAAATTAATCTGATAAAGGTAAAGCCGTGTATTCCGTTGGGTATTGGATATCAATGCTATGTTTATTAAAATCGGGACTGGCAAATCTGGGTAAAATTTCATTTGTAAATGCCTCGGCGGCTTTGGAACGATAGCGATTCGGATTATAAATGACGCATAACGTCCGTTTGACAATCACCTGATCAATTTTAACCCTTTTGAT
>DATNRE010000648.1:0-15792 GCA_036703685.1 Candidatus Obscuribacterales bacterium | reverse complement strand
CGTGGCATTACTTCCTAACGCATTGGTGGTCAGGGTACTGTTATTTTGCAGTAATAATAATTCTCCTTGCAGGTTAATATTGCCGCCACTGTCACCCCCAGTTGCATTAGTCGTAATACTGCTATTATTAAGGGTGAGAATAGGCGATCGCAATTCAATACTCCCCCCACCCCCTTGAGTATTCGCAGTGATACTTCCTAAATTCTCTAAATTAATCGAATCAGCCGTAATCTTCAGTGTTCCAGCAGGTTGCAAATTCTCACTACTAACTGTTATCGTGGCACCATCTTGAACCGTCAAACGACCTGTTTCAACCGTAATATTACCAGCACCTCCTTTTGCATCTTCTCTGACCACACCCGCTAATAAACCACTCGAAACCCGGGTATTGAATCTGGTTCCTCGTAATTCCACCGATTCCGACGCTCTAACCGTCAAACTTCCCGAATTCCCGCCACCAAAGGTATTGACCGACACGATGGCTCCATCTTGAACCATTAAGCGCCTCGTTTCAATCGTTAAATTCCCCCCATTTCCCGTAGCATCGGGTGAGATCACATTGGTCACTATCCCACTCACCGACAGACTTTCCGGTGCAAAACCACTCACTTCTACCGACTCAGACGCTTGGATGAATAAGTTTCCCGAATTGCCGTCACTAAAAGTACCCGCCGCTATAACTCCCCCATCTCGCACCCTTAAGCGTCCTGTTTCAATCACTAAATCACCCCCGTTTCCCCGAATTCCAGGCTGGACATTGGTAAAAAGACCCGTGGGAAATCTAGGATTCGGTTGGGTTCCACTGATATCTATTAACTCACCCGCCTTAACCGTTAACGTTCCCCCCTGACCCTCCCCTCTTGTCCCCGCACCAATTTGCGCTCCTTCTTGAAGAATTAACTGCCCCGTTTCGATCTTAATATTTCCGCCAATTCCCGTTCCTGTCGAATTAACAACCGTTAATAACCCGCTCGGAATGAGATTGTCAATGGGCGTAATTCCAATAGCTTCTACTAGCTCAGATGTTTTTACGGTAATGCTTCCAGCCGAATCATCGCCTGTCTTCAGTGCTAAAAAAGTTGACCCATCCCTGAGTGTCAACCTTCTTCCCTGCGCCTGAATATTGCCACTCGCAGCACCACTCACATCCACAGAAGCCGCTTGTCGGAGAGTAATGTCCTGAAAATTTTGTACCATTTCATAACTCAATACCCAACCCGGGTGAGTTAAGGTGACATAACTGTTAGAACCCACACTCCCTATTTCAATTCGTCCCCCTTCAGCCGTGAGATTTCCTCCCTGTAAAATCACCTCACCGCCAACCAGTGCCAAAGTTTGACCATCTTTCACTTGCAGCCCATCAGGTCTATTTTCTCGGATAATGTCTCCAGGTGGTTGCTGCTGTTGACTGAGATGATGACCTGGCCCTTGCACCATAATTCTTCCTGGGTTTGTGCCGTATTGTAAGCCCAGGGGGACATTGATACTCAGTAAAGGAGTCGTTTGAGGATTTGTGGCGCTAAATTCTAAGCCATCCGCAAACCAGATACTATGGGCTGTAGTCCCGAAAAATGAACCTCCGATGTCCAACTTAGCATTCGGCCCAAATATCAAGCCGTTGGGGTTAATTAAAAATAGGTTAGCGATACCGTTGGCTTGAATTAACCCATCAATATTTGAGATCGAATGACCTGTTACCCGACTAAAAATATTTTGAATAGCAGTTGCATTATTGAAAAATCCAATCCCATTTGTCGGAATAGAAAACGACTCAAAACTATGAAATAGATTTGTCCCGGCGACAGTTCCTCCCTCAATGAGATGGGTATTACCCTGTTGTACCACCCTGGAATTTATGGGTAAAGTAGCATCGGGGATAATTTGGGCTGTTGTTGGGTAGGAATACAACAGGTAAAAAAGGATACAACTGTTAAAAAATGAAAGGCGAACGAGAGGCAATTTCATGAAATATTTTGGGTAGAATCAGCTTTTAGGGTTATATTAGCTAAAAAAGTGAATTTTATGAACAAACGAGATGATATTGTCCGAAAATTCTCAACTTTTCTCAGCTTTGGCGACCGGAAAGCAATTTGGCAAGCTGATCCCCAATTAGAACGTCAGATGAAATACCTAGTGGTGTCAGATCCAGAGGCTAAAGCCGAATTTTGGGCGAGATATTTTCTAAAAATTCTTAAAGATATATCTCAAGAGGGATGCCAGGAATTTACTGATTTTGATAATACCAAACTCTCCACTCATGCTAATTCTATTACCACCCGTTCTCAAACTTTAGAAATCCCAAGTTTAATCACAGCTAGACATTTATCAGCTTATTTACAAGAAGCTTGTCTTTGGGCGGCTCAAAAAAGTTATCTTAAATATAAGTTTATTCGCTATAAATATCCCCTGGAAGAATATTTTCAGATCGCTTCTTCTTTTGCCCATCAGCCCGTCAAGCTCCTCAAAAGTTTTAATCTTGATCACCCTGCCAGTAATATTGAAGGTTATGCTAAAACCGTATTATTTCGGTTGATTAGAGATCAACTTTATCAACAAGATTTAGAAGTAAAAAGAGACAAATTTAGCGATTATGGATTATTAAGAGTTTTAAATGCTAAAGAATTGAAAGAATCGTTATTGTCTCATGGAATTCATCAGTCAAAACTTGATCTATATCGGATTGTATGGCAATATTTTAATGAAATTTACCCGCATCAAAAACAGGGTTATAACTGTAATTTAGATTTGGATAATGGAGAAATTTTTAAACAAATTGCTGAGTCTTACAATCAGCGAATAAATCAGCTAAATTTATCCCAGAAAGTTGCTAAGGAAGATACCATTCAAGAAATGCTGGCAATTTGTATCAAAGCGGCTAGAAATTATCGTACCAAGCAGTTTATTCCCCTTGAGGAGTATGATACTATCTCTGATCTTAATCCAACTCCTTTAGATATTGCAATTCAGCAAGAGGAAAGACAGCAGATCCAGTTGATGATTTCTAAATTGTTTGCGAATCTTCCCAAAGTTGGACAAATTATGTTGATTCTTTGGCAAGGTTTAGAGTTAACTCAAAGTGAAATTGCTACAGTTGTTAAAAGTCAGTATCCTGAATTACAAAAACAGTATCAAGTTGCTCGACATTTAGCCCGATATACTAAGACTATTTTAAAACAATTTGTAATTGAATGGAATCAGGTTAATCCTAGCCAATTAATTCAGGATGAACAAAGTTTAGAAGTCATCAAAGAATCTTTAGATGACTGTTTACAGTTGCATTGTCAACGGTTAGTTACCTCAATTTTACAAAACGTTATTGATCAAATGAGCGAGGATGATCAATTGTTGTTTTTTACCGCCAAAATCAATAATCCTGCACCTGAAATTTTAACAGTAAAGCAAACTTTAATGAACCGTTTTAGCTGTAATTTAGAAGTTGAGTTAAAATTAAGCCAAAATGTGTTTAATTTAGTTAATAATAAAATCTTTAATTTTGTAGAAGGATGGCTAATTTCTACAAATCGTTGAAACTGCTTATCAATTATTTCTTTAGGTAGATGTATAAATTGTTTGAAAGTAAAATAAAGGCTTCTGTACTATTTGAGAAAATTTTAGTCTCAATTTGTTGAACACCTGCATAAAGCGATCACAGTCCTACCCATTAGATCAGTAGAGGAGTTATTAACCTAAGTTTAGGTAACAACATCTCTGGAAACAGCACACTTACATATTCAAGGAAATCCACAATGAAAACCAACTTTCAACACACATCAACCCCGCTCTCAGAATTAACGACTAATGAGCCGGAAAACGAAATGAATCAAGAATTAAATGACTTTGAACTGGATGCGATCGCAGGCGGTAAGTTTAATTGGCGAATTTACCTACAGTCGAAGGGAATTGACCTAACCAAGCCAGTTACACTGATCCCGCTTAATTAAGTTATAGTGTAGCATTTCCCTAAATTCTATCGTTTTATCCCCTTGGGAAGCGCAGGATTTAGGGAAATATGAACTTCAGAAATAGGCTTTTTAGGAATCCCAGATTCCCATCACACGATCCCACAAAAATTCATGAGGAGAAAATACAATGTCTAGTGCAACTCTCAATCAGTTTTATCAAGAATTTATGCCTAATCCGGCTTTGAAACAGCACTTTCAATCGGTCAAGAGCCGAGAAGAAATCATCAATATGGCAGTTGATTTAAGCCAAGAAAAGGGCTACAATTTTACTTCGCAAAAAGTGGAAGGTTGCCTCAACGCCCATAGTTCTAACGGAGATAATAGTGAATTAAAAGATGAAGAATTAGAAGCCGTTTCAGGAGGTTTGTTCTATTACGACTACAACGGTTCTTGGAGCAAAAGATGGCGATAGGAATACTAAGCATTTCTAGCCACTAGAGTGTTCTATAAATCGGGAAGACAAAGAGCATTTCTAACTGTTTCTTTGTCTCCCACCTGCTTAAAAAGGGAGGAATAGATAGCACACCTTAAATTTAAGGGTTTCATATTATAATTTCTATTCTAACTGTCGCGCTACTAATCGAGCAAATAGTCCGTTTTGATTCATCAATTCTTCAAACGTACCTACCTCTACTAATCGACCCGCTTCAATTACATAAATCCGATCCGCATTGCGAATGGTACTCAGACGATGAGCAATGACAATTCTAGTCGCTTTTAACTGTTCTAAACTATCAGAAACAATTGCTTGGGTAAGATTATCTAAAGCACTCGTTGCTTCATCTAATAACACAATTTTGGGCTTTAAAACCAACGCACGAGCAATTAATAACCGTTGTCTCTGTCCTGCTGAAAGATTCGTTCCTCCCTCGCTAATAACCGTGTGCATTCCCATTGGCATTTGTTCAATATCAGTCGCTAACCCTGCCATTTGTGCAGATTCTAAAGCTTGATCTAATGTGACTAATGCCCCACAGGTAATATTATCAAAAATAGAACCTGTATTAATTCGACCATTTTGTAACACGACTCCTAACTGTCGTCGAACTGCTTGGATATTTAATTTAGCTAAATCTTGATTATTATAATAAATTGTACCTTGATCTGGGGTTTCAAAACCTAATAATAAACGAAATAACGTTGATTTTCCACTTCCCGACGGCCCGACGATGGCGATAAATTCTCCAGATTTTACCTGAATACTAATATTATTGAGAATTAAAGACCCATCTTTTTGATAACGAAAACTCACCCGATCTAAAATAATTTTACCCGTTAATTGACCTGGATCGACTTTACTAGAATTGACTTCCGGTGTCCCCTCTAAAATGGGTTGAGCGCGCTCCCATAAGGGAACAATTCCTAACACATCGGTTAAAGTATTACTTAAGTCAGTGACACCGGAAATAAAAATCCCAAATGCTGCATTAAATGCCAAAAATGTTCCCATATTTAATCCGTTATTGTCTTGACTTTGAGGCGTTTGTATCAAGATAATGGCAAACCCAAAAATAAATATAGAGCAGACTAAAGGTAAGATTTCATTAAAAATGGAAATTCTATCATCAATGCGTTTAATATTGGCTTTTAATTGGATGCGCTGGCTATATTTCTTTGCCCAAACAGCAAAAGCGCGTTCTTCTGCTGCTGCAACTCGCAATTTTGAAACTCCATTAATTAGTTCTATAATAAGTCCGTTAATTTCTCCATCGGCGGTTTCTTGCCATCGTTCTTGACGAATTAAAAGATTGCTGGATACCCCGGTAAAAATAATAGCTATCAAAGTTAAACCTACCCCAACTAACGCAAGTTGCCAACTATAAAACCCCATCAATCCTAAATTTAAAAGTGAAAATATCGCATTTAAAAGGGTGCGTTGGGTCGCACCACTAATTAACTGACGAATTTGGCTAACTGCCATTAATCGTGTTAATAAATCCCCGGATAAATAGCTGCGAAAAAATGCGGGTTTTAATGTTAATAAGCGATCCCACACCGCAGGTTGTAAAACACTATCTGCCCCATTTTCGACTCGTAATTATAGAATAGCTTGAGCGATACTAAAAGCAGATCTGCCCATAGTAGTCGCTGCTAAAACTAATCCAATTTGTCCTAATAAAAGGCGATCGCTATCAGGAATAGCATAATTGACTAAAATAGCTGTCGCTTGAGGTGTCACCATCCCTAATAAGGTGGCAAGAATTCCTAATATGATCATCGTAATAATATTTTTTTCGTAACCTTTAACCCCAAACTGAAACAATTCAACTGCATGATGAATGCGGGGAGGTAACGGTCGATAAAACATAAAAGACTCAGCTAAAAGTGTCTTAGCAACGGCTTTTGTAACTAATGTTCGAGTTCGTTGAACAGGATCAAATAAAACATAAGAATTTCCGCCATTGGGTAACAAGGCTACTGGCTTTTTATCTAAGGAAATATAAGCTAATAAAGGCCCATATTCCTGCTTCCACCAATCTCCGGTGAGTACAACCCTACGAGTCCGAAATTGAGACGAATTTGCGATTGCTTCTAAGGGATCTTTCACCCGATTTAAGGTGTCAAATTGAGTGGGAGGATAAATCATAATTCCCATAGCTCGACCCACTGCACCCACCGCAATAAGCAAAGGTGTTCCTTCTGTCAATAATTCAGTTTCACGCGGATGTAATACCGATGTTAATTCTCCTAAAGCCGCTTTTTTAAGTTGATAGTTCAGATGTTCCCGTTCCTGAAATCGTTTAAATTGTTCTTGTTTTTTCTGAATTTCTGCTAAGTTTAAATAATCGAATAAAAAATCATGGAATTGAACGATTTTTGAGACGGAAATTTGGTGGTTCTGGGAATTTAGGGGAAAATCCTGAATTCCTAATTCTTGCCAATGGTTGATCCACCGGGATAAAAGAGTCAAGTTAGAGCGATCGCCTGCTTGAATTTGGGTAATAAAATCATTGATATTGAGAGGAATTAATTGTGTTTCTTCCACAGCAATCGCTAAAATTCCTCGCCTGTCTTTGGGAGTCGCACCCAATAATACTTCTCCTATATTAACACTAAACAAATATCGACGACTTCCCAAAAGTTCATTCCCTTCAAAAAGAGTGGTAAATACCGCTAAAGAACCGGATTGAACGAGCCATATTGTTTGCTGGTGATTCAAGAATAGGGGTTGATTTCCTTGAATTTTATTAAAATTAACCATTGCGTTATTTTATCCTTACATAGTGTGAATTAAATGACCATAAGTTCCTTCTTCCTGGCATAATTTTTGATGGGTTCCCCGTTGCACAACTTTGCCGTTTTCTAAGACAATGATTTCATCACAATCCCGAATTGTACTCAGGCGATGGGCGATAATAATACAAGAACAACCCCGTCGTCGGAGGTTATGATCAATAATTAATTCTGTTTCTGCATCTAAGGCACTGGTGGCTTCATCTAACACTAAAATAGCCGGATTTCTGACTAACGCTCTGGCGATTTCTAAACGTTGTCGCTGTCCGCCACTGAGATTTATTCCTCCTTCCTTTAAAACAGCATCATATCCCCCTGGAAGACTTAAGATCAGGTCGTGAATGGCTGCATCTATACAAGCTTGGATTAAATCAATTTCCGGTACCGTTGCATCCCATAATGTTAGATTTTCCCGCACAGTTCCCGCAAACAAAAAGATATCTTGCTCTATCATTGCGAGGGAATTAGCAAGAATAGAACGGCGATAATGCGATCGCAAAACACCATCCAATAAAATTTGTCCTTCCCAAGGAGTATAAAGTCCTGTTACTAGCTTCGCAAGGGTTGATTTTCCAGAACCACTCGCACCCACTAAGGCGACTTTTTGACCGGGTTTTAAACTAAAATTCAAATTTTCAATTAAAGGCAAATCTAAGCGATTATAACCAAAGCTAACATTACGAAATTCTACATATCCTTCAAGTTGAAATGAATCTTGATTAAGTCTAAAAAATTGAGAATTGTTTTCCCTTTCAACTTCTGAATCAACCGGATTTTGCAACACATCATCTAGTCGGTTTAAATCCGCTTCTAATTCCTGTAGGGTACTAGCAAAGTTAACTAGATTATTAACAGGCATTAAAAATTGCTGGGTTAGACTTTGATAAGCAATTAACATTCCAATACTTAAGCTCCCATTTATCACTCGTAATCCCCCTATAATTAAAATAGCAGTAGTTGCTAAAGCCGTTAAGAATAGAGGTAATATAGATAGAATTTGAGTGGGTAATGCTAATGCTTGTTGGGCGTTCAGCATTTTGGCATAATAACCGGCAAATTTAGCAAATAAATCCAATTCTAAACCACTAGCTTTAACGGTTTCAATTGCTTGAATTCCACCAACTGCAACGCCAACTACTTTCCCAGTTTCTTGTGTAAGTCTCGTATTAATATCAACACGACTACGGGATAAAAAATACAAAGCAAAAAAGTTTAAAGCAGCAAAAATAATCGCTATACTGGTCAATACTCTATCATAAAAAAACATAATTAAAGCATAGAATAGCATCATCATAGTATCAATTATCCTCGTTGCAAGTTGTCCTGATAAAATATCTGCAACTTTGTCATTTAATTGACTACGACTACTAATTTCTCCGGCAAATCTTTGGGCATAAAAGTCTACAGGTAAGCGAAGGATATGCCATAAAAACTGTCCTGACATAGCAACAGAAAGTTTCAGCAAAAGTCGCCGTAGATAAAATAGTCGGAGTTGAGCTAGTAAACCTTGTGTTACCACAGTTAATCCCATTCCAAGGATTAGAGGACGCAACCAATCTATCCGGTTTTCTACAAGAATTTCATCCACAAAAATTTGACTAAATGCTGGAATCGCTAAACGGGGAATGGTGAGTAGTAATCCCGCTAGTAAAGCATATAAAATTGCTCCCTTAGAAGATATTAAACGAGAAATAAAAGCATTTGAAATCCTTGGTTTTTTACCGATTTTTTTAAATTCAGATCCAGGCTCAAAAATTAAAACAATACCCGTATAACCTTGTCTAAATTGTTCTAGGAAAACCTTTCTTTTTCCTAAAGCAGGATCATTAAGATAAACGTAATTTTTTCTAAAACCTTCTACCACTAAAAAATGATTAAAATTCCAAAACACGATATAGGGAGGAGGAACATTTCTTAGATCTTCAACAGTTTTTTTAAAGCCTTTAGCACTTAATCCATATAATCTTGCTGCTTTTATAATATTAGAAGCTTTGCTCCCATCCCTTGAAATTCCACACTCACGCCGCAGTTCAATTAAAGGAATAATACATCCATAATAACTCAGAATAATTCCTAACGCTGCTGCACCACATTCCACCGATTCCATTTGTAAAAGAGTGGGGGTGCGAACCGGACGAAGGTGATGTTTTTGCAATAATTTAGAAATAAAAGCAATAGTCATTGATAATAATTTTTTGATTGTTGGCTGTTGACTGATTATTACTGATAAATTCCTGTCCATGATCTAAACAGGGGAATGATATAAGAAATGGGTGCAACTTGTCCAATTTGGACTCGAACTTGGGCGGTAGTTCCCGAAGAAATTGTTAAAGATGGCCCCGTAGAAGACGACCATTTATAACCATTAATATTATTTTTATCAGGTTCTAATTCAACAAAAACTTGTACGAGAGCAGGATGATTAGCAACACTTTCAGCGAGATTATTAGCCAGGTTTTCGTTGCCAATTAATACGGACATTTCTTGTTTGGTGACAGGAAAAGGTGAAACTTCAGTGACTTTCCCAACAATTCCACCGTAGCGCTCACGTTTAACAAGACTAGGTGTAACTTGTACGGTCATCCCAGGCTTAATTTGTTTACCATCTTTGTCAGAAAAATAAACCACACTCACTATTTTTTGATCGGGGTTTTCTGCTTCCAATGACCCTAAAGGGTTTCCAATATTAACAAATTGACCAGAAACCGAACTCAGTTCTAATACTCGACCGTCATATTGACTAATGACTTTGCTATCTTTGGCTAATTGCAGTTCTAGCTGGTCAACCTTTCGTTTTACCTCATCAATTTGATTGGTTTTATCAATCTCTTTTTCTAAATTTTGTTGTGCGAGTTTAGCTTTTTGAGCTTCAATCTGTTTAATTTTGGTTTTGATTTCATCAATATTATTCAAGGTTTGCAAATATTCTCGTTCAGCATTTGTTTTTTCAACTTGAACCTGCTGAATACTATTTTGAATTTCATTAACTTTGTTGAGATTTTGTAAGTATTCTCGTTCAGTATTCGTTTTTTGAACGTCAATTTCCTTTAATTGAGTTTCAATATCCGATACTTGGGTTTCAGCATCCAAGAGTTCTCGCCTCGCTTGTAATAACACATCTTCACTAATAGCTTTATCAACTTCAAACAGATGACGACGGTTTTCATATCGTTGTTGTAAAGCTTGTAACAACGAACTAATTTGTTGTTTTCGCTGGACTAGGTTTTCATGTTTTTGCTCTAGTGCGAGCAGGGTTTGTTGATGTAGCAAGGGTGCAATTTGTTCTCGATCTAAACTTTCTTCAAGACTTTGACGTTTTTGCTCTAGTGCAGCCAGTATTTGCTGGTGAAGTGTTGGGGTAACTGACTCTCGGCGCAGACTTTCTTCTAGGTCTAACTGCTGCTGCTGAAGGCTTTTAAATTCGAGTTCTATTTGTTGTTTTTGCAGGCGATCACTATTTTGATTTTGCCATTGAATTTGTGCTAATTTAGCTTTTTCTTGCTCTAATTCTTGCTTGAGATTGGATTGGTCAATCGTGGCAATTTCCTGCCCTTTTTTAATTATATCTCCCGACTCAATTTTCAGATGTAACAGTTGGCCTGCACTGGGTGCTTGAAACTGCACAATATGGCGAGGCCGAATTAACACCCCTTGACCTGTAACATTAAGTGGAATTCGTCCAACTACACTCGATATTCCCGCAACAATCAGTAAAAACCCCATTGTACTCAGGGGCAACCAAGCTCTAGGGTTAACCACTTGCATCATTTGGTCTAGCTGATCGGGTGAAGACAAGCGATCAAGAGCTTCTTGAGTGAATAGTTTATTTCCTTGGGTCTGCATCAGCTTATCCTTTTAAATAGAAGAAACTCGGTCTATTTATTCAGCTTGTATGAGTTTGTTGTTTCTATCTAATGGGTCAGGGATTAGCGATTTATGCACTTAGTCGGCAAATTGGGAGCTTATAACAAGTTCGGTGTACCCTAGTTCACCAACCCGACATAAAATATAAACAAATTAAAATAACATCCCGCCATGAAAATCCTGCACGGAACCTGGATTCCTGAAACAACAGGTGATTTCATCGAACAAGGTGCATTTTACCTTTGGGTTGAAACTTCGACCCGCAAAACCAAGCGAAACCCGGACACACTGCATCCCCAACATCTAACAGCATCGAATTTAGAAGCATTTGTGCAAAATGAAATCGGGATTTCTGAAGCTTATTCGCGTTTAATCTCGAATCGGATTTCCCTTAAATACTTTGCCCTGCCAACCGTTAATGGGCAACCGCTTCCTTCACCGGAATTAGCAAAATACTTAGAAACTGACCTAAACTTAGAATTTGAAGAATTTGCTACATGGGAAATTACAACTTATCAATTAGCATCTAGTCGGAATACATTTAATTCCCTCAACACGATTATAAAACTTCTTAAAGAAATTCACTTCTTCGCTCAACAAAACCCCTCAGAAGTCAGCCTCGGTTCTGACCTATTTTTTTGGTATCATTATACCCAATTATTTAAACAAATTCTTTACAAAGATCAATATATACCCGCTCTTAAATATCGTCAGCTTGCTTCTCCTAAAACCAAAGGCAAACTTGCAACTCAAACTCCATTATTTGAAATTTATTCCGGCTGGGAAATCATATCAGAACAATATCAATCCTTAATCACTCAAGCTATCAACGCAATGCCTTTAGCCTGTGTATCGGGTTCTCTGGTTGCTCAAAATCCGATTAAATTTTATAACCCAGAAACCCTACTGCGCCACTTTTCTGAATCCTTACTGCATCAAATTGTCACCCAAACTCCCTTAACGGTTAAGTTTAATCAACAAATTGCTGATACTTTAGTACATCATTGTATTCATCCAAATCCCCAGAATCCCAAAACCAGTCCGGCAGATTTGGAAGAATATCAACAATGGTTAGCTTGGAAAGAAAAACTCACCCACAGCCAAACCGCAGCCGCCTTTGACCTGTGCTTTCAACTCCAAGAAGCCACGGACAAACAAGACAATTGGCTGATTCATTTTTCAGTTTCCTCGAAACAAGATCCCTCCTTTAAGCTGTTGTTAAAAGATTACTGGAAACAAACTCAAAAAAAGAAAAAAGAACTGTATAATTATATAGGAAAAGATTTCGAGAAATACCTGTTACTCAATTTAGGATATGCAGCGAGAATGTATCCTAAACTTTGGCAAGGATTAGAAACAGATCAACCTGTTGGATTAGAATTAAATCTGATTGAAGCCTTTGAATTTCTCAAAGAAAGTGCCTGGATACTAGAAGATTCAGGATATAAAGTCATCATTCCCGCTTGGTGGACACCCCAAGGTCGTCAGCGCGCTAAAATTCGTTTAAAAACGTCCTCTCGTTCTTCAGGAAAAGCATCGGCGAGTCAAGGATTTTTTAATTTAGATACATTAATTCAATACCAATATTCCCTATCCATTGGCGGTGAAGTTGTTACGCCCAAAGAATGGGAACAACTCGTTAATGCTAAAACACCTCTGATTCAATTTCGCGGTCAGTGGATGGAATTAGACCAACAGAAAATGCAGCAAATGTTGGAATTTTGGCAAAAACATACAGAAGAACAACCGGAAATCAAGCTATTAGATTTCGTGAAAATGTCGGCTTCCTTAGAGGATGAATTAGAAATCGAACATGACACAGTGATATCTGATTTGATGGGGAAATTGCAAGATAAAAGTCAACTCACAATGGTGGGTGATATTCCCCAATTGCAAGGAACGTTAAGGGATTATCAAAAACGGGGTGTATCCTGGTTACAATACTTAGAAAACCTAGGGTTAAATGGTTGTTTAGCTGATGATATGGGATTGGGAAAATCCGTTCAGGTGATTGCTCGATTAGTTCAGGAAAAAGAAACAATAGATTCTACTTTACCCACGTTATTAATTGCCCCGACTTCAGTGATTGGGAATTGGCAAAAAGAGATTGAAAAGTTTGCACCTCATTTGCAAGCTATTATACATCATGGTAGCGATCGCATTCAAGATATAGAAGCCTTTAAATCGACTTGTCTTAATTGTGATGTTGTGATCACCTCTTTTACCTTAGTTCGTCAAGATGAAAAACTATTCAATCATTTTGAATGGCGACGAATTGTTGTTGATGAAGCTCAAAATATTAAAAATCCTAAAACCGCTCAAACCCGTGCAATATTAAAACTTTCGGCTCAATATCGATTAGCGTTAACCGGAACTCCCGTTGAAAACCGTCTCCTAGATTTATGGTCAATTTTTAATTTCTTGAATCCCGGTTATTTGGGGAAAGAAGCTCAATTTCGCAAGTCCTTTGAAATTCCTATTCAAAAAGATAATGACCGGATGAAATCTGCAACTTTAAAGAAACTTGTAGAGCCCTTAATTTTGAGACGAGTTAAGACTGATCCTTTAATTATTAATGATTTACCCGATAAAGTTGAGCAAAAAGTGTATTGTAACTTAACCAAAGAGCAAGCCTCTTTGTATGAAGCCTTGGTGAAAGATGTGGCTGAAAAAATTAATGAAGTTGAAGGGATTAAGCGAAAAGGATTAATTTTATCGACGCTGATGAAGTTAAAACAAATTTGTAATCATCCGGCGCAGTTTTTACAGGATGGAAGTGAATTTTCAGCGGCGCGATCGCAGAAATTACAACGATTAGCAGATATGGCAGAAGAAGCCATTTCAGAGGGAGAAAGTTTATTAGTCTTTAGCCAGTTTAAAGACGTTTGTGATGGTTTAGAACGGCACTTTAAACATCATTATCATTATAACACCTATTATATTCATGGGGGTACAAATCGCACGAAACGAGAACAAATGATTACTGAATTTCAAAACCCTGAAACCGAACCTTCTGTCTTTATTCTCTCTTTGAAAGCGGGGGGTGTGGGAATTACTTTAACTAAAGCCAATCATGTATTTCACTTTGATCGGTGGTGGAATCCGGCGGTGGAAGATCAGGCGACGGATCGAGCTTTTCGGATTGGTCAAACGAAAAATGTATTTGTTCATAAATTTGTAGCTTTGGGAACTTTGGAAGAAAAAATTGACTTGATGATAGAAGATAAGAAAAAACTTTCTTCTCAGGTCATTGGTAGTGATGAATCTTGGTTAACAGAATTAGATAATGAAGCGTTTCAACAGCTTATTCAATTGAATAAACTGGCTTTATTGGAGTAGTTGATTGGTTTTTAATTTTGTAGGAGTAATCATTTATTATGGCTCAATTTAGTCGCACTTGGTGGGGAAAACAATTTATTGAAGCGTTAGAAGCCTTTAGTGACCCGGCACGTTTGGGTCGAGGACGTTCTTATGCAAGGAATGGTAAGATTCTTAAGTCGAGTATTGATCAAAATCGAATTACAGCAACGGTTAAAGGTTCAATTAATCCCTACTTTGGAGTTTATAAAGAACCCCGATATAAGATTAATATTGAAATTACACCGATTAGTTCTAGGGATTGGTCGAAAGCGATTAAAATTTTGTCTTCAAAAGCGAGTTTTGTATCTAAATTATTAATGAATGAAGTTCCCGATAATATTGAGGATGTGTTTTCAGAGTTAGGTTTACATTTACTTCCCCAAAGCGAAAAAGATTTTAAAACGACTTGTTCTTGTCCAGATTGGTCAAATCCTTGTAAACATATTGCGGGGGTTTATTATTTAGTAGCTTCCCAATTAGATGATGATCCTTTTTTGCTTTTTCAATTGAGGGGTTTATCTAAAGATGTCCTCAAAGCGGAGTTATCTCAATCTCCTTTAGGGAAGATTTTATCTCAAGAATTGACAACCCAGGAAGTTTCTGTACAACCTTCAATATCTTTCTATACAACTGTTGAAATAGAAGGCGTACCAGAGAAAATTAGTGCGCGAGAGTTTTGGTTAGGAAACCATCGACTTCCTCAAGTTGTTGAAGAACCCTCTTCTGTGAGTTTACCTGCAATTTTGATTAAAAAACCAGGAGATTTTCCGGCTTTTTGGAAAAAAGAGCATTCTTTTATTCAAGTTATGGAGGAGTTTTATGAACGAGTTAAAACTAAAAATAAGAACTTGATTTAGCTTGGGAACAAATGTATAGACCATAAACATTATCTAGCCCAAATTGAAAGGTTTTCAGCTTGTTGCTGTTGTTTTCTATCCCACATTCCGCAAATATTTAAGCCAATTGAATTTCCAATTAAAGTGTCAACTCATAATTATCCCATTCAGCATTTCAGCAGTTGTCAATCTTTGATCTGTTGAAATAGGTGTTTGAGTAGCAATCGTGCGAAAAGTGCCGTTAAGCCCATAAGTCTTGGCACACAAGGTTTTGGCTCTTAGCTATTTGTCTAACTTGTTCTATGAACGATGTCGCTTGACAATCTCGGAAACAGTAGTTTTACTCAAATTAAGTTCCTTTGCAATGCAACGATAAGAAGACCCCTGCTCAACCATCTTTAAAACTTGAGGAGCAAGACGGTCAGACTTAATTCGTTGTCCAGGTCTTCGACCTAAAATTTTGCCCTTCGCCTTCGCCTCCGCCAAACCTGAACAAACTAGGTCTCGCACCAAATCCCTTTCAAACTCAGCATTTG
>DATNRE010000647.1:0-3804 GCA_036703685.1 Candidatus Obscuribacterales bacterium | reverse complement strand
TCCCACCGGGTTCGAGTCCGGCCACCTGAGTCGCCCCAACATCAAAGGTAAACCCCCGACGTTGAAAGGTAGAAGCACACCCTCCGGGGACAATTCCTTGGTCTAGGATGACAACCGAATATCCCCGATGAGCTAATAACGCCCCGGCCGTTAATCCGCCAATTCCGGCCCCAATTACAATTACTCGTTTTGTGTTCACCGTTGGCGAGCCTCCATTGCTTAACATTTCTTAATATATTGTAATCTTTTTTTAGGATTAGGGTTTTATCG
Source organism: Candidatus Obscuribacterales bacterium (assembly GCA_036703685.1). Taxonomy (GTDB): domain Bacteria; phylum Cyanobacteriota; class Cyanobacteriia; order Cyanobacteriales; family Microcoleaceae; genus Planktothrix. The sequence continues at coordinate 3,534 of DATNRE010000647.1, read as the reverse complement.
CTTTGAGGATGATTTCTACAACCCGATAAACGTGAGATCCGGGTGTGGGTGGCCAATTTTGTTGAGGATTAGGGTGTAAGGTTTTAGCTCGTTTAACCGCTTCGGCAATATGATTTTTATAAACATCGAGATTCAGATTAGTTTTGTTATAATTACCTAAATAAGTTCGTAACTTTTTTTCATATTCTTGGCATTTTATATCCGTAGAATCGGGATTATTAAAATGCAAATATAGCCAAACCTCGAAACAAGGATTACTAATCGCTAATTGATACTGTTTTTGTCTAGCTTGGCGACAAATATCACTGATATTTTTTTCTCCCCATCGATCTACATCAAACATTAACCATAAAGAATCCTCTGATGTTAAATCATATTTTTGTTTAAAACTATGTAATCGTTCTAATACATACTTAGGGGCTGATTTATCATCTTCTCCGGTTGATAATACCTCTATTTTGATTCGAGAATCATGAAACATTCCCTCAAAATATTGTTTTTCAGTATCCCGTCCTTCAGTAGCAATAATAAAAAGCCTAGCATCTCGATTATTATACTGCCGATCTAGGAGTTTGGTGCGATTAATCTTTCTCATGATTGCTCTGGGTTTTTTCGGCTAAATCGGGTGGACAATTCAGCCATCCTAAATTACGAAGATCTCCAAAAAATGGAATCGCTCCAAATCGACCATTAAAATAACCTTTTTCAATTTTAATATCGGGGTTAATTTTAAATTCTGCCAAAGAATAAAGATGAGATGCACCTTGTTGATTTTTTTCAACAAACCAAATTTCATCTTTTCTTAAAAGCTCTAAATCCAGTAAATTAGTATCATGAGTTGTAAAAATAAGTTGACTCTGACTATTAGAAATTCGGCATTGTAGAGCCATTTCCACAAATCTACGGGAGAGAAGGGGATGGAGTCGGCGGTCTAATTCGTCCAAAAAAATGACTTTTTCGGGATTTTCTTGTAAGATAAATAGGATCGGAATTAAGTTAATTAAACGCTGTGTTCCTTCTGATTCTTCTTCCATTGAAAAATCAATAAGAACACCTTGATCATCTCGATGTTGAGTTCTGAGTTGAATTAAACTTAACTGACCTTCTTCTCTTTTGATTAAAAGATATCGTTTACCGAGATGACTTTCAATCATGGAAACAGAATTTTCACCAGATTTGATCATTTCTTGAAGGATTTCTTCTCTCATATTTTCTGGAATATCGGGTAAAATAGAGTCAAAATTAAACTCTACTTCTTCTGTTCCGATTGAATCAATTCCTGTATCTGCAAATTTGAGAAAATCTCGGAGAAAATTGGTAAATTCTTGACTACTTAAGATTCCCAATTCTAAACCTTGGTAACTAGATTCTGCCGGAATAATTGTTAATACATTTCTAAACCAATCAATAACAGGTTTTACAGTCTCAACATTCCGGTCTAAAGCTTCGGTCAAAAATAATTGATTAGGACGAGTTCCCTGGGCAATAAAATCGAGAAATTGCTTATATTTGGGATTCTTTCCTTTAAGAGTCGCACCATATTTGACTTCAGTAATTTTATTCTCGTTAGTGATTCGTTCAAAATAGAGAACTTCTCGTTTTTTTCCCTGGGGAGTCCCATAAAGCCATTCTTCAAAAATCTGATTTTTATTTAACTTAAAGCCATAGGAATAAAGGTTGCCTTGATAGGTAAAAATAAATTGAAATTTGCTAGGTTTTTTATAGGATTCACTTAACTTAAATGGAGACACAGGGATAGTTTGTATACCCCTTGTCCCATCTATAATTAAATCTTTGGCAAAATCAATCGCCTTGATTAGATTAGATTTCCCGGCGGCATTAGCACCATAAATCGCCGAAATAGGTAACAGTGACCGCCCTTTACCTGCTTGATTAACAGCAAGATGATGAAAATGCTCGGGGTCACTATTAACACCTACCATACTAAATGTTGTTTCTTCCTTGAAAGATAGGATATTCTCTAGGGTGACTTGAACTAACATAGTTAAGATCCTGATGCTTCTGGTTCAGAAACTATAAATAGAAACGAAAAATTTTGCGTTTCTATCCTAATTATCTCCTAAAATGTAGTTTTTTTCAAAAGAATTTATTGTCCTATAATCTTTCTAACTTCCGCCACTACCCAAAACATATAAACTCAATAAAGTGCCACTATTCCATAGTCCGTGCAGGAACATCGGAGCTAATAAATTGCGCGATCGCGTATACACAAACCCCAGAACAATTCCTAATGTCATTAGGGGCAAAATTTCCGAAACATTAAAATGCGCCACGGCAAAGAGAAATCCACTTAAAAGAATCGCACTTCCCAGGGGAAGATAACGGGTTAAAGACGGTAATAAAAATCCTCGAAACATCATTTCTTCAAAGATCGGGGCGGCAATGGATGCGGTGATAAAAAATATGCCTAAAGCCACACTATCTCGACTTTCTAAAGCAATGGGTAATAAAGGATTACTGCCTCCTTGTCCGTCCCAAAACTTCTGATTAATTAAAGACACTAAAATCACTAACGGTAAAGCCACTAAATATCCCCCCAAACCCCAAACAAACCAATTATCTTTGAGTTTGAAAGTAAACCAACCTTCGGGTAAGGGAAAATAGGGCTTAATCGAAAAATACAAAACCGAAAATCCTCCCAGCATTAATAATAAATAGGTGATTAAAATATAAACCGCCTGAGTTCTGACATCAAAACTACTGGGCTGAAGATTTAAGCCTTGAAAAACCGCCCTTAAAGTTAGGGGAATAAAGAATTGCCCTAATAGGGAAAAACCCACGACAAAAACCTGTAAAATAATTTCCCCATTCCAAGGAATTAACCAGGCTACATCCATATTAGTTGCTAAAACAGAATCCTTGCCTTTAAAAATTAATTGAATGCCTAAAACAATGGCTAATAATAATCCCATGACTAATCCTAGCCCCGGAATAGCACTGACAACTATTAACTTAAAAATCGCTTGTTCCGAGCGTTGCTGTTGTTGGGTTTCTAAGGTTACTAAAGCTTCTGGACGCTGTTGTAAAGTATAGAGTTTAACTAAGGCTTGATAGCGAAACCAACCTTCTAAATAGTTTTGGATAATCGGTTCAGCATCGGGTAATAATCGAGCGGGAGTTTGCCATAATCCAATTAAAACCTCTGCGGTTTTTACGGTTTTAACCGGACTTTCTGGTTCTGATTCAACTAAACTTTTCCAAGTTTCTATAGCTGGATCTGCTGATCCGATTTGAGTTTTTAAAATCCCAATTCTCAGTTTTAAATCTCGATTCAGTTGTTCTAATTCCTGTAAAGAACTGGCTGTTATTTGTTCTGGATTTTCTTGAAATTTAGTTAAATTTTTGGTGACAGATTCTTCTACCTGCTGATATTGTTTCAGGGCTTCCTGTACCGGAGTTTTACCAATTAAATTATCCCGTAATGTAATTAAATTCCCGGCTTCTGTTCCCTTACCTTGCCATTGGGAAGCATGAAGCAGTAAATTGGTTTGATACAATTCTAAACGGCTTTGA
>DATNRE010000646.1:0-4103 GCA_036703685.1 Candidatus Obscuribacterales bacterium | reverse complement strand
TTGGAGCTTGTACGGGGTTTTAAGTGTCTACTTTTTACAGTTCTGTAGAAATATTTCCTATCTTCCCGTCATACATACTTTGGGAAATATTCTGGTTAACACTCACAATCCCTACCGACAAGCCACAGTAAAAAAGCAACCTGGATTAGAGGTTGCCTGATAAGTATTTAATTTTGTCTTAGGTTCTAATCGTCTAACTGATAGATGATTCTCAAAATAGCTTTGACTGATGGATCGTCTAGGTCAAAACCTTGAGACTTTAATTCACCAGTAGCTATCTCATAGGGCAGGGAATATTTAGTGGCCTGTTCTGCTAAGTCATTAGCTGTGCTAATTGTTTGGCGGTTATAGAATTGTTCATTGGCAAGTTCTGTATGGCCCATGTTTTTAGCGATAACCGCTAGTGGTAATCCCGACAATAGCCCTAACATTTTACCTAAGTGTCTAAAGGAATAACCTTGAGTAGTAGGGCATTTCCAGTCTTGCAACTTATCGCCTAGTTCATTAGAGAATCCTCCCGCTATTGTCCTCGGTTTGCTATTTGCTTTTGGTGTGTACTCTGGTAGTTGTTCCGGTAATCTTTGGAGATCTAGGTAGTCTAGTATCTCCCGGTTACGACATACTGGATAACAGAATCGACCTCCCGTTTTATTGGTAATAAAATACTTGTTACCTTCTGTGTCAGTAACGGTAAACCCATTACCTAAAATTAAAAGCATTTTAGAGTTGTTAACCTTATCGTTAAATGCCGGGTTAATCCCTTTAGACTCCCCGTACTTTTTGCCCTTTTCACCCCATAGGGCTTTTACCTCATTATCGCTGATTGACTTAAACAGATTGATCGCACTCATTATTTCTGCGGGTCTTAACCCGTAAACTACGCACATTTTAAAGACCCATAGCCAACCTTCTCTAACTAGGGCTTGTTTCTCTGGCATATCTTGGATTAATTTTTCCTGCTCCTGTAACCATTTAAAAAACTGCTCCCAATCAATAGCTTTAGTATTCTCACCCCGTTTTTTCTCTACCTTAATTCTGTTTAGTTTGGGTAATACTTCCTTTTTTGTTGACTCGGGACAATAACTAATTATCTTTTTAATTTTTCCTAATGCCTCGGATTGTCGTGTATCTTCTGGGAAAGACTCCCAGAAGATTTTAACGTTATCCCAATTAGGGTACTCATCCCAGTTGGGGCATTTTACAAAATAGTCAGTATACGTCCTTTGAAAACTACTCTGACAGCTAACTGATTCTCGGGAGCGTTTCTCACCCGTGAATTTATGCCGTCCTTGATAATACTCATCTTTGATTATTTCAAAGATTTGACGGTACGTCAGACGGTCATCACCCCCTAACCTGTTACTGGGTAGGATATTCTCCTTAAGCCACAAATCCCATTCACTAGCGTTAATTCCCTCCCGCTTGGCTTCGTTAAGTTTCTGTCTGAGTTTGATGCACTTCTCCAGAAAGTCATTAATACCCGTGATACTCCATTCACAATCACTGCCTAACGTACGTTGCTTACCTCCTTTCCAGGGATCGACAAACTTAAAATTAAGTCGTGTTTCTACCTTCTGGGATGTTCCCTTGGGGATTAATGGCTCAATGGCTTGCCAATGTTTTAAGATATCCCCGAACGTCCCAAAACCTTCTACAGTCACATTATCTTGTTTACCCATTTTTTACCCAACCTAAAATAACTGATTAAGTTTGGGTAGATTTTTTTACGATAGAATCAGGGTTTCAGGGCTTCTCACGGGTTCGAGTCCCGCCATCCGCATTAAAATTTTTGATCGAGTAGATAGGTTAAATTGATATTATCCCCATGGGTAGAAGGCAGGGGATTCTAATAATCAATATTCGGGTATAATTTCCGTAACTACAGGGGTTCCCGTATTCCCTCCACTAACAACAATTGTATCATTTTCAAACCGACCCACGGCTTTTTCTCCCATTAAACTAAATGGGGGATCGAGTTGACGATAAACCACGTTTCCTTCTGCGGAAAATGACTGTTCAACCACAGACCAATTAACTAAATTAGCATTGAGTTGGGCTTGACGTTTTTGACCAATTCCGACTACATTTCCGGTTAAATAAAAGATATTATTTTTTAAATCTCCCCACCCTTGATTGGCGGTTAAAGTGACTTGCTGATCTCGTTCAATTAGGGTAATAAATTGCGGAGAACTAATGGTTTGTTTTTCATAATTCCATTGTAATTCCTGACTAGAAATTTGTAACGGCGGTTGAGATAAAGCAATTTGAGCATTTTTTTTGAGAGTCCCAATTTTAGTTTTTAAATTCATTTCTGCGGTTTCCCCCACCCCCCGGTCTGTAATGGTTTGATTTTGATAGCGTTCAATTTCGGTTTTCATATTACTGGTTAACAGTTGGGGTTCCATTTGCCAAATAATATGATCACTTTGTAACTTAATAACGGGATCTTTGCCACTAACCGTGGCTTTATCCCAAAATTCTACTCGTTTTTGTCGATAAAATACCTGAACTTCCCGAGCCACCGCTTGCAATTGAGCATGATCTCCGGTGACTCCATTTCGCACGACAATAATATATTGCTGTACAATCCATTCTAACTCGTTTCCCTTCAAAACTAGACCCGTATTCGGATCGGTAGCGACAATATTGTTGCGTAAAAAAATACGTTTGCTATTCTGTTCAAATTCTCCTTCATCCGCTTTAATATTATATAATAATTTCCCCTCATCGTATAACTCACCTACGGGATTTTTCACCGTAGCCATTTTTTGATCTTTACTATAACTAACCTGTTTGGCTCTAATTTTCCATAATAATCTCCCCTGCTCATCCGCCTGTTCTAAGGTGACATCATCTAAGGTTAAGGTGCGTTCAAATTCTTCCGAGGGTTTAGATTCAGAATTTGTTGATGTTTGTTCAACATTTTTGGGAGCACAAGCAGAAATTCCGATTAAAATAATTACCCAAACCAGTGACAACCGCATCTAATTTTAAGAGTTTAAGAGTGGGAAAGTTGGGAGTAAAAACCAGCCGGAGCCAGCTTTTACTCCGTTTGTTTTTCTAGGAATGCTCCTCAATTATTTGTCCATCTATCAGACTAATTCCTGATAAGGGGCGATAGGTATAGCTGGGACTGCGGGGGGTTTTTTGGATTTCTTCTTTGATCATTTCTAAATCAATATAGCGATCGGCGACATTAATTAAACTATCGCTGGTCATCGCTCGTAAACTCACCACTTCTACCCGCACACCCCGATAACTCACGGAGTCCACCGCATAGGCTAAATCACCATCTCCACTAACTAAAACCGCCGTGTCATAGGAACCTACTAAGGCCATCATATCCACGGCTATTTCTACATCTAAATTAGCTTTTTTAGAACCATCAGGAAGTTGAACTAAATCTTTAGAAATGACGCGATAGCCATTGCGTCGCATCCATAATAAAAAGCCCTGTTGCTTCTCATTGGTGCGATCAACTCCCGTATAGAAAAAGGAACGTAACAACCGAGATCCGGCGGTTAAACGACATAACAATTTAGTGTAATCGATTTCAATTCCCAGTTGTAAAGCTGCATAAAATAGATTAGAACCATCAATAAAGATGGCAACTCGGCCCCTGTTTTCCAGAACTTGTTCAGGAGTAAACAGTTCTCCAGTGGTCATATTATTCAACATTTTTATACCTCTTTTTTATGAAAAAAAATGATTTGAGTATGGGGAAAGTAAAACAATTGAAATTGATGTTTTATGTTAAACCAGGCGATCATTACAACGGGGTTAAATTTAGGATGACACCTCCTCCAAGCGTTTAAACACGGGTTGTCCTTCTTGTATGGGTTGATTAGGGGGTAAAGCACCCCAAACCCCATGAACATCAAAGGACAGTGATGTTCTGAGTATGGTCTGGTCATTGAAGTCAACAGTATATCCCAGTTGTTGATAAATTCGAGTGCTAATGTTCGGAATAATGGGGGATAAAAGATAAGATGATAACCGAACTGATTCTAAAACCGAGTACAACACTTGAGCCACCGCTTCTTGTTTTCCTTGTTTATAAAGACTCCAAGGAGCTTGCTCATCAATGTATTTATTCCCGGCTT
>DATNRE010000645.1:0-9657 GCA_036703685.1 Candidatus Obscuribacterales bacterium | reverse complement strand
AACTCATCTTTGATGCGATTGAGTTGAATTAAATCGGTATTTTTGGCGGTGAGTTCTTGAGCAACTCGATGTTGTTCTGTAATATCTTGAGCAAACACTAACCAGAGGTTATCGGTGTCATTTTCTAAATATAAACCTATTTCTGATTTAGCATTTAATTGTTGACGGGTAAATTGCCACACCCGTTCCTGATTTTGAGCGATCGGACAAATACAAATATAACTATCCGCTTTGCTCCCAAGTTGACACCATTGGGGCATTTCTAAGGATGCTGAATTGGCAATTATAGGTTCAGCAACATGGGTTAAGGGATTAGATAAAAGTCCCCAGTTCCCCGAGGTTTCTAATGGTGAATTCAGCCTGTTTTCTTCCTGGGAAAAAATGACAGAGGTTTGATCCCAACGGATTACGGTTTCTGCGACTTCCTGCACTACCTGTGATCCTAGTCCAATTAGCGATCGCCAGGCTAAATTTTGACTGACGATTTTGCCATCCTCCTGTTGAATCATTAAGGGGATGGGCAGTTCATCTAAAAACTCAATTAAACGATCGCGAAGGGGAGAATCTCCTCGGGATAAAGGACTTAACCGGGGTTGGTTTTTTTCTGTCTGGAAGTCGAAAGTATGGGCAGGATCGGCTTTAGGTGACTCAACGGGGGGACATGGTTGGCAATATTTGGCTAAATGTTCTAACACCTGTAAACTATCGATTAATCCAATAAATTCCCCCACCTGATTCACCAAAGCTAGGGATAAACTTTCAGTTTGAGTCGGATCTATGCCAGTAGGGGAATTGTGCTCTTGTAAATACAGCCAAAACTCTTGCAGGTTTAAATGGGATGGAATTGGGATCACGGGCTCAATGATCGCCTGAAAATCTTCTCCTAATGGGGATTGGATCGGGGTGGATGGGGAAGCAGGAATCTGATTCAGCAGATAGGGAAGAAAACGACGCAAGGAAATCATTCCCAGGGGCTGATATTGGGAGTTGATAATCACCACCCGTTCACAGTTTCCCTGGGAAAAAATCAACCGCAATGCTTCTAGGGAGGTGTCATGGTGACAAACAGGGACTATCTGAAGGAAATTAAGGAGGTTAGCTTGGGGAGACATAAGACTTAAATCCTCCAGATGAGATCATAATCATCTGAGTTAACGATCCTAATCTAAGAGAACCGTGATAATTATATTTCTATTGTCATAGCAAATGGTTAACTTTTCTGTGAACTTAACGATTTCCTAAACAATCTTAAAATAATTGAAAGTTTTTCTTCCGGGCTTTGGGGTGATTTCCCAATGAAACCTTTCGTGTTCTCACAAATAACGAAATGAAGAAATACGGAGAATATCGCACTCAGGGATTAGTATTGGAAGCGGAGGATATGTTAGGCTTATAACAGGTACGTTGTTGCCCTAAAGTGTCCTCTTGCGCCCACCTACTTAAAAGCAGATAAAAAAAGGAGGAAAAACAGTGAATTCTATCCCATTTATTCAATTTAAAAACAATATCCAAGATTTGATTAAACAAGTCATCAATCAACATACTCCTCTGAAAATTACTGATCAGAATAGTGGGGATTTTATTGTTATTAGCGCCGAAGATTGGGAACAACAACAAGAAACCTTGTATGTTTTACAAAATAGTAGTTTAATGGAACAGATTACCCATTCTATGGCTACTAATACCCAAAAAAAAGGCTACTCTCCCAACCAAGAAGAACTAGATGAGATACTTAGTATTTGAGGGCAACACCTGGGAAATTTACGAAGCACTTAGGCAAAAAGACAAAAATCTCCATAAAAATCTTTGTAAGCTCATCAAAGAAATGCTGAGAGATGACCCCGCTAAAGGACTGGGAAAACCCGAACCATTAAAACATACAATCTAAAAAGTAGTTTGTTCTGAATATTCAACAATATTAACACAATTTCACTAATTTTAAAGAGAATTAATTGACCCATTGTGGTTACTCTGTTGGTGGTATTTCACCTGTGGTTATTAAAAGATTAGCATAAAGTTGTGGATTAATGCGAAATCCTGCTAGATTGATTAAATCATCCATTACTGGTTTTACAGTGGTAATTAATCCTCTTTGTTTAGCAATTAATAAAATGCCTAAAATCCCAATAAAATTGAGATTAAGCCGGGAAGCAACAAGTCTTCCTTGGTAATCATCTATAATTAAACGATCTGCTTTAATTTCAATTGCTAAAGCGATCGCCTCTGCTTCCCCTGGATCTATTTCTGTTTTTAACTGTTCAACTAAAGCTAAGTTACTAATAGTTTGAGTTTCAATCCAAGCTAGAGTTTTAACTTCTTTTGTACCAGGTACTTCATAGTCTAAATTTGCCATTTCACTATAAACAGCTTGAGGAATGATAATATTGCCATAGATATTTTGGAGTAATTCAAGTTTACCAATGGCACAAAGATTAGTAATGGGTGATGTATTACTGACAACAATCATAATTCACCAAGTCTTTTTAAGGTTTCAATGTCAGCTTGAAAATCCTCAACATCATAATTAACACAAACCCCTCTTTTAGACATTTCTTTTTGAAATTGAATTAAGTGCATTCCTGCTAAACGGCGAGCTTGTCCTGTGCTGATTTTTTTCTGTTGATAAAGTAAAATAGCTAATTCTAATTTAATGTCATCTTCTGACATTTTAGCAGATGTTAATATTTCATCGGGGATGGTAATGTTCATAGTTTTATTCCTTAATTAATAATTTTTAGTCTAACTTAATAGTCATTAAATTAATCCTTTTGCTCTTAAATATTTGACGATATGAGTTTCGCCAGTTTCTTGACGCATTTTATCTACCCATTATAATCGGAACATTATTTTCATTTAGTTGAATATGTTTGTATTCGGTAGTTGTTAGGGTCATAATTTTAAGAGAATGGTGATCAGATTGATCTGATGTGGTGGGCATAGTCCACCCTACAATTATAGCAAAATTTTTTCTATTTTGTTGGGCAGAAGCTAAAACCTTTCTAACCAATTTTGCAAAGCTATATTAATCAGATTGTCTAGTTTACTCAGAGATTCTATAGAATCTGTTACCTGGATAAACTTTTCAAAATCTTCGTACCGATAGAATTTATCAATAGATCTTTTACCTTTGGGAATATACCCAATAAGATTTATCTGTTGAAAATCATTTGTAAAAATTTGCATTTTACCTGAAGGGTATTTAGAACCCATAACTTGCCGATCTGGTATTGGTAAACAAAGATAAAAGACATTATCTTGACGAATTTCAACACAAATATTATCTTTACCTCGTCCGTACTTAATAAATCCTGGAGCATAAATTTCTTGAATTTTTTCGTGAAAACACAAAATATGTTTTCTCAATTTTAAAATATATTCTTGTTTTTCCGGTGAGCAATTTGATATTATTTTTAGTAAACTATTGGGTGGATCTGGTAAATAACATGATAGATCAAATACATCATTTTTATCATAATTAATTTTTGTATAAACAGTCTTTTCTGTATCAACATTAGTTAAAGATAGAGCCAAACCATCCGGTTGTTTGATAATCTCAAAAGAGAGAAACTCTAAAGATAGCTTGCTATGTTCTTTGTCAACAAAATTGTGTTTATGAAAACTGGGCATAATAGCCATTATACGGATAGGTTTACTATAATCTATCTCCAAATCAATCGGCTTAACCCCAATTAAATTATTATAGTAACGAGTGAGTTGTTGAACCACTCCTCGATCAGTAATATTTTTTAGCTCTATTATAACTAATTGTTGATCTTTATCCAAAGCCAAAATATCACAAATCTCTCCATTAGCTTTGTATTGACGTTTTAAGGGAGTAAGCTCTAACAAATTACTCAAATTATCCCAAACAAAATCTTCTAATGCTTTTTCGTTTCCAAAACTCCACTTATTTCCCCCTTTCTTCAGTAGGGTGTTAACTTCTGGAGTACGAACAGATTTACCATTTTGTGAACGTTGTCTTGATTGTTTGAGAAGTTTCTCTCTATGAACTTTTGCCTCTGCTAAAATTTCATCTGCTTTTAAAATTCTGCTGAACGGCTTTCCCATATTAATACAAGAATGTAATTAACTACAATTCTCGGAATTTTATCACATTGGTAGGAGTTGTTGATGCGATCGCTATTTTTTTAAGCGAGAAGATCAAAAAATAGCGTGATTACCCTTCAGCCCAATGTTATGAAAATATGACATTTAATCGCAAGGTTTGTCCACATTCGGATGGTATAATTAAAAGTTGGCTTTTTATAGAACCCATATCCCCTTCTCAACCTTAGAAGTGGGATTTTGTAGTGACTCAAATCTCTTATCGGTAGAAAACCGTAGCGTCTACCCTATTGTACCTAAAATGACAGAATCAATTCGCTTTCTGATGTGTTCTCCAGACCACTATGATGTGGACTATGTAATTAATCCTTGGATGGAGGGAAATATCCACAAATCCTCCTTTGACAAAGCCAGAGAACAGTGGCAAAACTTGTACCATCTTATCAAAGAACACGCCATTGTTGACTTAGTAAACCCCGCCAAAGGCTGGCCGGATATGGTGTTTACCGCCAACGCCGGGTTAGTTCTCGATAAAACCGTGGTTCTGAGTCGTTTTTATCATAAAGAACGCCAAGGGGAAGAACCCTATTTCAAAACCTGGTTTGAAAGTCAAGGATTTACCGTCCATGAACTTCCAAAAGACCTCCCCTTTGAAGGTGCTGGAGACGCTTTATTTGACCGGGAAGGGCGCTATTTATGGGCAGGATATGGGTTCCGGTCTGAACTCGACTCTCACCCCTTAATTGCGGAATGGCTGGATATTGAAGTCCTATCCCTGCGGTTAATGGATGAACGGTTTTATCATTTAGATACCTGTTTTTGTCCCCTAAAAGGCGGGTATTTAATGTATTATCCCCCCGCCTTTGATTCCTATTCAAATCGCTTAATTGAACTGCGTATTCCCCCCGAAAAACGGATTATTGTGGAGGAACCCGACGCCGTTAACTTTGCTTGTAACACCGTCAATATTAATCAGATGGTGATTATGAACAAAGCCAGTGAAAACCTCAAAGCCAGAATCGAAGAAGCAGGTTTCACTGTCTTAGAAACTCCCCTAACTGAGTTTTTAAAAGCAGGTGGGGCTGCTAAATGTTTAACCCTGCGGGTGACTGAACCGGTGATTGTGGATCGTCATGCCGTGGTTAAGGTCGAAAGCCATACTGTTCTGATGGAAGGACATCTATTAGACGCCGGGCTAATTAACCGCGCCTTAGATTTAGTCGTCGAAGGCGGGGGTAGTTTCAAAGTCCTCAACTTCAATTTAGGGGAACAACGCCAAAGCACCTCGAAAGCCGAGATTAAAATTTCTGCCCCCTCCCATGAGGTGATGGAAGAAATTATTAGCCAATTAATTGATATTGGCGTGGTGTCCTTAGAAGAAGACCAACGGGACGCTCGCTTACAACCCGTGGAACAAGATGGCGTTGGCCCCGATGATTTCTACGTCTCCACCATTTACCCCACGGAAGTCCGGGTTGATGGCCAATGGCTAACCGTACAAAATCAACGCATGGACGGCGCGATCGCCATTTCCCAAACCCCCAACGGCTTAGTCGCCCAATGTAAGATCCTGCGGGACTTAAAGGTCGGAGAACGGGTAGTTGTCGATGTGGTGGGTCTTCGTACCATCCGCAAAACCGAATCCCGGGAAGCCCGCAATGCACCCCAGGAATTCAGCTTTATGTCGTCTGGAGTCTCCAGTGAACGCCGGGTTGAGCTCATTGTGGAACAAGTCGCCTGGGAACTGCGCCAAATTCGCGATCGCGGTGGCAAAGTCGTGGTCACAGCCGGCCCCGTGGTCATTCATACCGGAGGGGCGCAACATTTATCCCACCTGATCCGCCAAGGCTATGTGCAGGCGTTATTAGGGGGAAATGCGATCGCCGTTCACGATATGGAACAATCGATCATGGGAACCTCCCTGGGTGTGGACATGAAACAGGGTGTCGCCGTTAAAGGAGGTCATCGACATCACCTTAAAGTGATTAATAGTGTTCGCCGTTATGGGAGTATTGCCGCCGCCGTTGAAAATGGCTTGGTTAAGAGTGGGGTGATGTATGAATGTGTTAAAAATAACATTCCCTTCTCCTTAGCGGGTTCGATTCGAGATGATGGCCCCCTACCGGATACCCAAATGGACTTAATTAAAGCCCAAGAACATTATGCCGAACTCTTGCAGGGCGCGGATATGATTCTGATGCTGTCCTCCATGCTGCACTCGATTGGCGTGGGGAATATGACCCCTTCGGGAGTTAAAATGGTCTGTGTCGATATTAACCCGGCCGTTGTCACCAAACTCAGCGATCGCGGTTCTGTGGAGTCTATTGGCGTTGTCACCGACGTGGGACTATTCCTAAGTTTATTAGTCAATCAATTGGACAAATTAACCAGTCGTTACGGAGTCGTACAAGTCGGTTAATTTCAACGACCCACACTGATTAACCTGCGGGTAAAGTGTGGGTCGTTCACAAGTCTTTCTTAACGCTCAAGCATTACCCAAAGTGGGAATCTCAACCGAACCCGAACCCCGACCTTGAAAACTCGGTAAATCCAACCCACTAGGACGGCGACTTTTCTGGGCTAAACGATAACTGACACTTTGTAACTCGGCATGAAGTTGTTTATTTTCCCGTTGCAGTAATTCTACTTTTTCCATGACTTCATTCAGACGTTCTGAGAACTTCTGACGGTATACCCCAGGTAACTCCTGAACCACCTGTTCCAACATCCGAGAACGGTCTGTTAACTCCTCCACTGACTGTCTGAGTTGATAGGCTTCCGTATCCCGTTCGGCGATTTGTCCTTGATAAAACTTAACCTGCTGCTCCATCTCTTGCAGTTGTTCGCGTAAAGCCACCATTTGCACTTGATGACGTTCGGAAACCTCGGGACTGGGTAATAAGTTAGCATCCCCTTTGACCAAACGAAATAGTTCTTGAGATAACTGTTGAATCAACTGCTCCCGCATTTGTAGCTCCTCGTTCAAACGAGTAACTTCAGCTTGTAACTCCTGTGGCGTTTGACTTTTAGCTTGGCTCACGGTGACTAACGGCTCCTATAAATTTATTCTTTATATTTGTTTCTAAAATATCTCTGTTGTTCCCAATCGGCAAGAGCCAAAAAACGGGTATAACAAGAACAGGGGTTAAGAGTAGAATCTGCTTCTATCTTTCCCCCTGCTTACCTAATTTATTCAGCCTCTTGTAATTCGGGTTCCGCTTCCGTGGCTTCGGTGGCTTCGGTGGGTTCTACCGTTACTTCTTCTTTAATAGTCAGATAACGGATCACCTCGTCGCTAATTCGCATGGCTCTTTCTAAAATAGCGATCTGGGCTCCAGGGCCTTCATAATTCATCTGGACGTAAACCCCTTCCCGATGCTTATCAATGTCGTAGGCCAGACGACGTTTACCCCGATTTTGGATTTGGATATTCTGTGCCCCTTGATCTTTGAGGAGGGTTTCGTATTTGCTAATAGACTGCCCAACCTGCTCATCGTTGAGGTCAGGACGCAGAATATACATGGTTTCGTAAACAAAAGGCTTCATGCTGTGATTCTCCTTGTGGACGACTGGGCTTCTGGATTTAGAAGCAAGGATCTCTAATTGTATCAGGTTTGGGGTAGAAATTGAAATTATAGCCGTCGCGCCCATCGCTGTCAGGACATCAACGGATACTCAAACCCACAGGGTAAAGTTTTTTCTTCCCCATTACCCATTACCCATTACCCATTACCCATTACCCATTACCCATTACCCATTACCCATTACCCATTCCCTGTTCCCTGTTCCCTGTTCCCTATGACCTATTACCGAACTTGCATATAAACAGCATCAGAAATCGTAGGGATTTCTGCATATTTCCCAGATAAAGACTGAATTACAGAATAGAAAAATACCGCTAAAAGCCCCAGAAAGATCATGTTGTAGAGGGTTTCACCCACAAATCCTTGTAAAAGCACATTGCCGAAGGTCTGGAAAACCAAGGTACACAAAATCAGAACAATGTCAATCAGAATGGCTTGCATGGTATTAAATCGAATGAAGTGGGGAATATTTTCATTGCGAACCACTAACATATATAAGCCGATAAACACAATAAATCCAGCGAAAGGAATTAATTTATAAAGGAAAATCAAAGGGATGACAGGCAATGTAATAATTTGTAAGACCGGAAACTGTTGGAATAAAAAGCGTCCAAAGGGCAACCCATCCATTAAAGGCAGTAGATAGGGTAAGGCAGCAAAAATGCGATCGCGTACTGTCGTGGTTCCGCGCCAAGTCATAACCAATTCTCCTGAGTATCTCTTAAACCCAGGATAGCGCAGTCCCAGATATTGGGGTCAGATGTTGGGAAGAAAAACCGGGAAGGAGTGGGAGCGTCCCCGCTCACTGATAACCAACAACCAATATATAGCAGTTGCCGCATCTGTTAGGACATTCTTGAAAGCTAAAAGCTGCTCACAGTAAGTATTTACCTATTGCCCATTAATAGGGAATGGGGAATGGGCAATCTTGCTATGGAAATCTCAACCTATTGCCCATTGCCTATTCCCTATTGCCTCTTGCTATATCATTGAATATTAGCAATGCGGAAGCCCATCTGACATTCATACTGACTCGGTTGATTATCAATGCAGGGACGAACTAAATGTCCACAGGACAACTGACCGCCTCTCCAACGAGGTTGGCCACTTTGATCAGCTAATAAACATCCCTGACAAACTTGTTGAGAAGCAAGGATCTGGTTATCCATCAAGATGACTAGCATAATGATTCCTCCGACAGACGCCCAATTATATTTCCATTTTAAGCCGATAGTTGTAGGGGATTTGGCTAAATGAGTCACAACTTAATACAATTTTGGCATCAACCATCAGCCCAGTAAAGTTATGATGGAAAATCAGGGATAATCCTAATCCGTTTAAATCGGTGATCAAATTGTGTAATTAAGAGGAATTTTATTGTGAGTCAGACTAATTTAGAAATCTTATCTGAAACTGATCCCGTCATTGCTGATTTGATTCAGCATGAACTCTGTCGTCAACGGGAACACCTAGAATTAATTGCCAGTGAAAACTTTACCTCGGCGGCGGTCATGGCAGCCCAGGGGTCGGTACTTACCAATAAATACGCCGAAGGACTTCCCAAAAAACGCTATTACGGCGGTTGTGAATTTGTCGATGGGATCGAACAATTGGCCATTGAACGCGCCAAACAACTGTTCGGAGCCGCCAGTGCTAATGTTCAGCCCCATTCGGGTGCTCAGGCCAACTTTGCGGTGTTCTTGGCGATGCTCAAACCCGGTGACACGATCATGGGGATGGACTTATCCCACGGGGGACATTTAACCCATGGTTCTCCGGTCAATGTCTCGGGTAAGTGGTTTAAAGCCTGTCATTATGGCGTTAGCCCGGAAACCGAACAACTCGACTATGACTTAATTTTAGAACTGGCCAAACAGCATAAACCCCAAATGTTAATTTGCGGGTATTCGGCCTATCCTCGAATTATCGATTTTGAGAAATTCCGGGCGATCGCCGATGAAGTCGGAGCCTATTTAATGGCCGATATTGCCCATATTGCGGGGTTAGT
>DATNRE010000644.1:0-2171 GCA_036703685.1 Candidatus Obscuribacterales bacterium | reverse complement strand
GTTAACGCACCTAGAAATCGCAGAACTTCAGTCTTTAGATCGTTTTCGAGTAAAGGAAAATGGACTGGGTTTTGGTCTTTGTCCTGAAGACAAGGGGATAGATAGACTCGCTCAAGCCGCTTATCACGACTACGGAGCAGTTACGAATCACTTAAATTATCAGGGTTTGCCAATGCCAAATTGGGAGGACTTAACAGACAAGATTAGAGACGCTTGGCGTAATGCCACATTGAGCATTTTAATTAACAGTTATTATGACGCTACCACTACATTAGTGCCAACCGACAAACCATTTAATCCCCAAGGATTGATTTAATGTTCACTGAAACACTGAAGCCAGAAGATATTGAAATGAATGAAGATTCTGTTTCTGATATAGATCTCTTTATCGATCTCTACAGTCGGGTCGGAATTAAATTAAAGCCAAGAAGGGAAGGGAATAAATACTTTCTATTTCTTCCTTTTGGCTCTGTTATTTGTTTTAATGAAACTGGTCAATTTATCTCCCAGTATCTAGGGAGATAAATTCAACCCTTTTTGATGTTGGGGTTCACGGTAAAGATGTTTTGTAGCGTAAATTGTTTAACCTGTTGAAATTTTGATATAATTATGAAAGAAGTTCCCCGCAACACTCTAAATGTTCGGGGAATGAGTTTAACCTATAACGCAGGTCAACTAATGAATAATTTTAGCAAAGAATTAGCGATCGCGCTGTTAGATTCCGATCAAGAGTTTCCCGTAGATTTTGATGACGCTTGGCAGTGGTTGGGATATGTTTTTAAGAGTGACTGTTTAATAGCATTAAAGAATAGTTTTGAAGAAAACGAGGATTATTTAATCACAAGATTAAATAAAAATGACAACAATCGGTATAATAGTCACAGGTCTTATATTTTTTTGACCGTTGATTGCTTCTTTTCCCTTGGGAGAATAGCAGGAACATCTCAAGCAAATCAGTGCATAAATATTTTATCAAGTATTTCCGATTCACCAGGTAAACTCAAAAAATCTCTTTTGACCGATTGTAACTAAAACTAAGTGACTATTACTATTTTAAAAAGGCAGAGATTTAACCTCTGCCTTTTTAAATGTTTTAATGCTTGGTTCTAATTAAGTATTCTATCAATTATTCCCCAATAATCATTTGGCGATCGCCTTTTTGATTTGCCCATAACTCCCTGAGTTGGTCAAGAAGTCCAAATTTATTCCTTTAGCCAAACTAAAAACAAACTAACGTCAAGAGGTTACCAATGGATAAAAAGATGCCTGACTACGATCACGTCGCGCCGTTCAAAGATGGTCACGTTTCCTGGGTTGAGTCCTATGAATATATGGGACGGATTGGCAATGGCTACCATTACAAGGTTAAAACCGAGAATAGCGGGTTAAGTTCACGCTCGCACTCAAGGAAATAACGCTGGATCTCTTTGCCCTTGCCATTGGGCAGCATCATTCCCATTTCCTTAAACGTATCCACCGTCAGGTAAATTTTATCGGTGGGGCGACCGGGGAGTTGATCATAAAGTTGTGCTAAATCCCAATCCATACCCTTTTCAAAGTTTTGTTGGAGCTTTCGGACTAACTGACGGCGTGACGTTGGTTTACCTTCTTTAGTTTGGCAGTCCCACCACTCCATCGCCAAATCAAAGTCCACCGGATACTCGTTGTTAGATCCAAGTAAACTTAATGCCAAATCTTTGTTAAAATTCATTTTGTGGATTCTCCTAGTTGGAATTTACAGCCCTTGGGTGTTCATGCACCGCGAAGGGCGATTTCTATTAACTATTGTACCACAATTAATATTAATTAGTCTGGCAATTTCCCGATTAATTTAGGTTCAATTCCCGTTAGTTTGGTAAATCTTTGTAATATGATTTCACAATATGCGGGTGATAACTCGAATCCGTAAACCGTGCGATCGCCTCCCATTTTTTGTGCTGCCAACAATGTTGACCCACTCCCTAGAAAACCATCATAAATAATGTCATCGGGCGCACTACTATTTCCTAACGCATATTCAATCAAGTCCAATGGTTTCATTGTGGGGTGTTCCCGTGATGCCGTAGGTCGATCAAATTCCCAGACGGTAGTTTGGGAGCGATCCGCGTACCAATTGTGTGCGGCTCCGGGTTTCCATCCGTAGAGAATCGGTTCATGCTTCCAATGGTAGT
>DATNRE010000643.1:0-2075 GCA_036703685.1 Candidatus Obscuribacterales bacterium | reverse complement strand
TTAATGCAATTATTTCTCCAACTAATCTAAGAATTGATTATTTTCAAGATATCAATATATTTTCCGACCTTCCTGAAATCCAAGAGTTAAGACAAATGTTTAACAATCCAGTTTTAAAAACCATTCCTGCTTTGATTATTCGTTCCTACCCCAATCAAAACAATCCCAATCAAAAAAAATTTATTTATGAATCTATAAAATTCATTGATGAATCTATAAAATTTATTGGAAAACTCTATAGTTTTTCAGAAACCTGTTCTTTATACGAAAATTTTAGAGACTTTCTAACTATTGATATTTTAAGTAATAATTATTTTAATTCTAAATATTCACAATGTTTAGCTAGAACAGCCATAAATGAATCTCAACAGCAACAATATTTTAGTCTATTTGATTCTAATTATCTCTCCCCAAATAATCAATATTTATGGGGATATGCTCGAATTTTATTGTGGTATTATAACTTTCAATCAAAGATTGAAAATTTTAACTATAAAAATCATTTCTTGTTAATAACTAATTCTCTCCTTAGCTTACCTGCAAACCAATTCAATAATAAATATGATCAATATAAACAAAATGCTTTTTTAGCTTTATGTTATTTGCTGACATTTCGAGAAATTGATCAAGATTTTTTCAAAGAATATTCTCAAGAAAAACAACAAGCAATTCAAGTCATTAAACACTTTAAAGATACAGAAGTGATGTTAAAGCAAGTTAGTGAAGAAAAATCTTTAAATCAACTATTTGCTGAACTAATTGAAGGAAAAGCGTCTCAATCAGATATTGACGGAATGATCCAAGCCAGTTAACTTATACTTAAGCAATTTAGCGAATCTGTAATATAACTAGGGAATTGATAAATCTAGGGGCGATCGCTTTTCAACTGCGTTAAAATTAAATCCTAATAAGATGTAGGTGATCATCATGACCCAAACTTCGTTAAAAACACTTTATGATATTGATTTTGCACTCTGGATTGAAGATACGGTTAATCAGTTAAAATCTCGAGATATTGAAAACTTAGATTGGGACAACTTAATTGAGGAGATTGAGTCTTTGGGAAAGCGGGATAAACGGGAATTAAAAAATCGCCTGATCACTTTATTTGAGCATATTTTAAAACGGTGTTATGTTCCGTTACCAGATTGTTATCGAGGATGGGAAGTCACAATTAATAGAACTCAATCCAATTTAAGAGATATTCTTGCAGATTCACCGAGTTTGAGGAATTATTTACCAGAAATTTATCTCAATTGTTATCGGGAAGCGTTAGGAAATATGCAGGTTGAATATGATGCAGAATTTCCTGATGTGTGTCCATTTCCCCAGGATGTAGACACTTTATTAACGAGAAAATTTTGGGAAACATCGCTATAAAAACCCTAATTCAACGATTCTAAAAACGCTTGAACACTCCCATCCGGCTGTAAAATTAAACGAATTTTAGGGGTTTTTCCTGACTCTAAGGGAGAGATAAATGGTTCCCCAATTTCTGGAAAATCCAGTTGTTTTTGACGATTAACAGCAGGTTGACCCACGGGGGTAATACTCTGTAAAGAACCATCAGAATTGAGTTTTAAACTATATTGTAAGGTGCGTTTTAAATTTTTAGGCGGATACCAGATTTTTTGAAAATAGTTTCTGACTTCACTCACTTGGGGAATTTGATCAAATAGGGTGGTATCCTGTTGACGAGTGGCAGCAATTGTGGGCGGGCGTTTATTCAGTTGAGCTAAATAATTCTGTTCATCTGGGTCGGCATTTTCTGGCGAAGAATTTGAAGAATTTTCCGCAGAAGGTACGGTTAAAATCACCGGAGGAGCCGCATTTTTTAAGGTGGGTAATTGAATAGTTTGGGGTGCAAAAATTACGGGCGGAGACGGGGGCAGCGCTTGGGTGGGAGCCACGGCTAGGCGGGGTGGGGGCGGGGGTACGGTGGCCGTTAAGGGCGGCGGGGCAGGGGTTACAGACCCATCGTTGATCCCTGAGTCCTGGGGAATAATCATGAACTCCCCGGGGGCCGGTTGCAGGTCGGGTATGGCCTGGGGGGTTGCCGGGTTGGGAAACAGGGG
>DATNRE010000642.1:0-3331 GCA_036703685.1 Candidatus Obscuribacterales bacterium | reverse complement strand
TTAAAATATAATCCGGTGCTCCACAAGATTGCCGTTTAGGTTCGTTAGTCGCACTAATAGTAGGAACCAAATTTTCAATCAGTTGTTGTAAATCGCCCCGAAACGTATGTTCAGTTGCATTACCTAATTGATAACGCTTATTGATATTTTGAATGTATTTTTCTATCATTAGTTAATTTATTAAAGATGATCGCCTTGTTTCTATAAGCCCTAGTCTAGCTTTAAAAACTGATAATTATTCAGGACTATCAATTAAGTTTGGATTTTTAACAAAATTTTGCCTTGATTCTTGAGCTTTTTTGATAAACTTTTCATCAAAAGTATAGAACTCAAAACAATCTTGACTAGCTGCTAAATGAAAAGCATCCGCGATCATACCATACTTCCTCAATACCCTGACGAATTGCATCATTAAATGCTTCAATAGATTGGGGTTCACCTTGATACTTTAAACAACCTGCCACCTGCTCTAATCGTGTTTCTGGAAACGTTTTTTTTGCTTTTAATAAAATACCTTCTCCTGTGTCTATGACTAGAATTTCTTGCCCTTCTTGCCAACCATAGATCGTTTGTAAAGATGCCGGGATTTGAACTAAACCCTGACCAGATAGTTTGGTGATTTCCATAGGTTTTATTGTTTACTCGATAAAATCATAACCATATTATAGAAAAGTTGTTCTATTTTTTAAAATGCGATCGCCCTTTTCCCCACACCCCATATCAAAAATTCCCCAGGGGGATGATCGGGCCAGGACAAACAGGCTAAAATATGTCCCAACTTGATCAACCCTAAGTTCTTATTAAGTTTTGGGCTATCGGAAACATCCAGAGGGAAAATATCAGCAAACCGTCATCAATACAACATCACGAACTCAGCGCGAGTCTGTATTCTATTACCTGGATGATCCTTTACCATTGATTGATGCCCACCCAAGGAGAATAAATGACTGAATCGTTAATTCCGATGAATGAATGTCCCATCCAAATCGAGGATGATCGGACTGGAACCAGTGTGCCAACGCTGAAACGGGCGTTTGCCGATAATCTATTCTATGAGCTTGGCAAATATGAAGCCATTGCCTCCAAGGAAGATTTTTATATGGCCTTGGCCTATACCCTGCGCGATCGCCTGTTAAGCCGCTGGTTAAAAACCTTTAAAACCTACGATGACAATAACGTCAAAATCGTTTACTACCTATCGGCCGAATTCCTGATGGGGCGACACCTGGGGAACAGTTTAATTAACCTGCACCTGTACGATCGCATCCGTCAGGCCGTAGAAGAATCGGGACTAGATTTAGATGAACTTCTCGAACAAGAACCCGATCCCGGCTTAGGAAATGGGGGTTTAGGACGGTTGGCCGCCTGTTTCCTCGACTCCCTCGCCACCTTGGAAATTCCCGCCGTGGGCTACGGAATTCGCTATGAATTTGGGATTTTTCACCAAATCATGCAGGATGGCTGGCAAGCCGAAATCCCTGATAAATGGTTAAGATTTGGTAATCCTTGGGAAATTCCTCGCCCTGACCAGGCGATTGATGTCAACTTTGGGGGCCATACCGAAACCTATCACGACGAAAAAGGCCGGGAACGCATTCGCTGGATTCCCTCCAAAACCGTGATCGGGATTCCCTACGATACGCCCGTTCCCGGCTATGATACCAACACCGTCAACCCCCTGCGACTGTGGAAAGCGGAAGCCAGTGATGCCTTTAACTTTGACGCCTTCAACGCCGGAAATTATGATGGGGCGGTGGCTGATAAAATGCGATCGGAAACTATCTCTAAAGTTCTCTATCCCAATGACAATACCCCCCAGGGTAAACAATTGCGCTTAGAACAACAATATTTCTTTGTGGCCTGTTCTCTGCGGGATATTATCAAACGCCATCTCAAACACAACAGCAGTCTTTATAACCTGAATGAAACCGCCGCCATTCAGTTAAATGACACCCACCCGGCTATTGCGATCGCGGAATTAATGCGATTATTGTTAGATGAATATGGCATCGATTGGGATTCTGCTTGGCGCGTTACCCAAAAAACCTTTGCCTATACGAACCATACTCTGTTACCCGAAGCCCTAGAAAAATGGTCTGTGGGTTTATTTGAGTATTTGTTACCCCGTCATCTGCAAGTCATCTATGAAATTAACCGCCGTTTTATTGATGATGTGCAGCGTTGGTATCCCGATGATCCGCAATTAGTCGGACGCCTATCTTTAATTGAGGAAAGCGGAGAAAAATACGTGCGGATGGCCCATTTGGCCTGCGTCGGTAGTCATGCGGTGAATGGCGTCGCTGCCCTACACACGGAATTGTTGAAACAAGATACCCTGCGGGACTTCTATAAACTCTGGCCCGAGAAGTTTTTCAATAAAACTAATGGTGTCACCCCTCGACGGTGGATTTTATTAAGTAATCCCACCTTGTCGGAGTTTTATAGTTCTAAAATTGGGGACGGTTGGCTCAAAAATTTAGACAAACTGCGTCAATTAGAATCCCAAATTGATGATCCTGAATTCTGCGAACAGTGGCATCAAATTAAACTGTACAACAAGAAACTGTTAGCCGATTATATCTGGAAATTTAATGGGATTGAAGTTGACCCCCATTCTATTTTTGATATTCAGGTGAAACGGATTCACGAATACAAACGTCAACATCTGGACGTTCTGCATATTATCACCCTCTATAACCGGATCAAACAGAACCCCAATATCAACATTTATCCCCGAACTTTTATCTTTGGCGGGAAAGCGGCTCCGGGTTATTTCATGGCAAAATTAATCATTAAATTGATTAATGCCGTGGCAGAAGTTGTGAATAAAGATCCCGATGTCCGGGGACGCTTAAAAGTGGTATTTTTATCCAACTTTAATGCCTCTTTAGGTCAACGCATCTATCCAGCGGCGGATTTATCCGAACAGATTTCCACAGCCGGAAAAGAGGCTTCTGGAACTGGAAATATGAAGTTTGCCATGAATGGTTCCCTGACAATTGGAACTCTCGATGGAGCAAATATTGAAATCCGTGAAGAAGCGGGTTTTGAGAATTTCTTCCTGTTTGGATTAACCGCAGAAGAAGTTTATCACTTGAAATCTAAAGGCTATAAACCTAGCGATTACTATCATCATAACCCGGAATTGAAAGCGGTAATGGATCGGATTTCATCTGGTTATTTCTCCCATGGTGATCAGGAAATGTTTAAACCTTTAGTAGATTCCTTGATGTACCACGATGAATATATGCTTTTCGCTGATTATCAATCCTATATTGATTGTCAAAGACAAGTGAGTCTGGCATTTCAAGATTCTAAAAAATGGACGCGA
>DATNRE010000641.1:0-3289 GCA_036703685.1 Candidatus Obscuribacterales bacterium | reverse complement strand
CCTCTCCGTCCGTTGTTTAATTAGTTCGCCATCATCCTGATGATAAATATGAATACAGTTGCGCCCTTTAGCTTTGGCTGCATAACAAGCGGCATCCGCGGCCCCCAAAATCTCCATCAAATCTGAATTAGTTTTATTAATCGCAACTACCCCAATACTTACCCCAACAATAAAGGTTTTACCATTCCAAATAAAGCGAAATTGACGCACTTTGTCTTTCAGAATTTCCGCAATCTGAGCGGCTTGGGAAAGGGGACATTGAGTTAGCAAAAGACCAAATTCATCACCGCCCAAACGAGCTAACCGATCATTAGCCCGAACTCCCTGCTGTAAAAGTGCCGTAATTTGACGCAGGAGTTCATCGCCGGCAATATGACCCACGGTATCATTTACTACTTTGAACTGATCTAAATCTAAATAACAGAGAACGTGATGGTGATTGCTCTCTTGAACAGAGGTGATCGCCTCTATGAGATACTGCTCAAATCTTCGACGGTTGATCAGGCCCGTCAAGGCATCGTGACTAGCTTCCCAAGACAGTTGACGGGTAAGATAGCGGGATTCGGTCACATCATGAAAGACAATGACCGCACCGATAATTTCACCTTGACGATTGCGAATCGGGGCCGCTGAGTCCTCAATGGCATACTCCGTCCCATCCCGAGCTATCAAAACTGTATGGTTGGCTAAACCTACGATTTGCCCTTCTAACAGGGCTTGAGTGATCGGATTATCTGCGGGTTTTCTCGTAACTTCATTAATAATGATAAAAACCTCAGACATAGAAAGTCCCTGGGCTTCCTCCGCTTTCCAGCCAGTTAATTTTTCAGCGACGGGATTAAAATATCTAATATTCCCCTGGGCATCGGTGGTAATCACCCCATCACCAATGGATTGTAAAGTCACCTGAGCCAATTCTTTTTCGGCAAAGAGGACTTCTTTAAGTTGTTGATGTTCTTCTATCTCTTGAATCAAGCGTAAATTCTGTTGTTGCAAGCTTTTTTGCAGCCTTCGGATGGTTAGATGAATGGCGACACGGGCTAATACTTCTTGAACTTGAAACGGCTTAGAAATATAGTCTACTCCCCCCGCAGCCAGCCCTTGAACTTTATTGAAGGTTTCATTCAGGGCGCTCAAAAAAATCACGGGAATATCTGCGGTACGCTCATCGGATTTTAATTTTCTACATACTTCATAGCCATCGAGATCGGGCAGTTTAATATCAAGTAAGATTAATTCAGTCGATGGAGATTGGGCGGCTCTGATTGCCATGGCCCCCGTCGTAGCACTGCGAACTTTATAGCCTTCTTCACTCAAGGTATCCCTCAGCAAACGGAGGTTATCGGGTAAATCGTCAACGATTAAAATATCCCCTTGATGACTGGTAACTGGATCGCTTATCATGCTATATCTTGAATTTTATAAAAGTACGTATAATATAACAATATTTTACTGAATAGGGAAAAAATTTTAATGAGTTTTTCTATATGACTATAGCAATCTTATTTGATAGGTGTTAAAGATTTATGACTAAGTAAGTATTGATAATTACCTTCTACATAGAAATAAATTAGTTGTTTGGCGATCGCCCTCTTTTTTTGCGCTCAAGGGCAACAACAAGGAGATTGCTATATACTATTTGTTAGTAATGATTAAGGTATTAGATACAGGAATACACGCAAATTTGGGGATGTTACCCTGGAAGTAGGGGTAATTCATGGATTACCCCTACTTCGGATGTTGATTTCTCAAGCGTTGGTAGAGGGTTTAACACTGATTTCAGTAGATCAGATGTTTAAACTTTATGATGTCCCATTATTTTCTGGGGATTTCAAATAGTTAGAATTTCCTAAATATCAAGTAAATCGGTTATGAAAAATCGGATTTCCCAAATCGCCGGACTACTGGTAATTCTAATCGTGATCATTCTACTCCTCGGTTGGCAATTTAACCTATCCCTGCTCAAAAGTGGTTTTCTCGGAATGACCGCAACCATGAAAGTGAATACAGCACTTTGCTTTCTATGGGCTGGAGTCTGTTTAATATTGTTGTCGCGCCCACGACCCAGCCAACTGCATTATCGCCTCTCTCAAGGGTTAGCCGGAACAATTATTTTCATCGGTTTACTCACCCTGAGTGAATATTTATTCAGTTGGGATTTGAAGATTGATCAATTACTATTTCCAGATATTGTATCCCTCCAAACCCATTATGCCGGACGCATGGCCATCAATACGGCGTTCAATTTTGTCCTGATGGGAGTAGCCCTATTCCTACTCGGGCGAAACCGTCCCTGGAATATTGGGTTGGCTCAGATTTGTAGTAGTGTTGCGGCTTTAATTTCTCTGTTAGCGTTATTAGGGCACCTGTTCCATGTTCATGCCCTGGAACAATTGCTCATCCCAAGCACAAGTCAAGCCATCAACTCAATCCTAGACTTTTTCCTCCTCCATATCGGAATTTTGTGGCTCCGACCCCAGGAGGGACTCATGCAGGTCTTAACCAGTCCCCTGGTGGGTGGTGTTATACTTCGGCGGTTACTCCCTTGGGCGATTATCTTTCCCATAGCCCTCAACTGGTTAACGTTTCAAGGACAAAAATTAGGCTGGTATAACGCCGAATTTGGCTATAGTTTACGGTCAATTATTCTAGTTTTTACCTTCTCAATTTTGCTCTGGATCACGGCTCGATTTTTGAACCAAATTGATCACCAGCGCCAACAAGCCGAGGTACAACTCAAAAAAATTAACCAAACCTTAGAAAGTCTTGTAGCCGAACGCACAGAATCCTTAGAAAAATCCCAGGCTCGTTTTGCGGGCATTTTAGAAATTGCCAATGATGCGATTATTTCAGTCGATAGCACTCAACATATTACCCTGTTTAATCAAGGGGCGGAAAAGATTTTTGGCTACAAAGTAGAGGAGATTTTAGGGCAGCCTTTGAGTTTATTACTCCCAGAACAGTTTAGAAATACCCATAGTCAGCATATCCAAAAATTTGCCCAATCTTTGGGAAAAGCTAGAAGAATGGGAGAACGAGGTGAAATTTGGGGTCGTCGTCGAGATGGGACGGAGTTTTTAGCTGAAGCCTCAATTTCTCGGTTAGAAATTGGAGACGAAACATTATTTACGGTTATTTTACGGGATATTAGCGATCGCAAAGACATTGAAACGGCCTTACGCAATAGTGAAGAACAGTTTCGCCATGGGTTTCAATATGCCTCAATTGGTATGGGCATCCTTTCCCTTGATGGACACTGGCTTAAAGTCAATGCTGATCTGTGTCAGAT
>DATNRE010000640.1:0-4391 GCA_036703685.1 Candidatus Obscuribacterales bacterium | reverse complement strand
CAAATTCAACTTATAATTCAACAAAATTGTAGTTAAAACTAACTTCATTTCATATTGAGCTAAAGCCATTCCTATACATAAACGACTACCTCCGCCAAAGGGAAGAAATTCATAGGGGGAAAACTTCCTTTCTAAAAAACGTTCCGGTTTAAATTGATCTGCTTGCGGATATAAATCTTCCCGTCGATGGGTTAAATAAATACAGCCAACTACTGGAGTTTTTGGCGGTAATTGATGACCCATTAAATCAACAGATTCTTTATTAGTTCGAGTAAAAGTCAACATTGCCACCGGATAAATCCGCAAGGTTTCTTGACAAACTGCTGTTAAATAGGGCAAGCGAAAAATATCCATCCCCTCAGCATTTTGCGGTAAACTTTTTAACTCTTGGATGAGTTTTTTATGGACTTCTGGCTGACTATGAATCCAATATAAAGCCCAAGACATTGCCGTAGCCGTGGTTTCATGTCCGGCAAATAATAAAGTTAATAATTCATCCCTTAATTCTTGATCGGTCATGGGGTTGCCTTCTTCGTCTCGGGCAGCTATCATTAAACTCAGCATATCCTTGCGAGATTCATCGAAGTTCTCACGACGTTCTCGAATTTCAGCATATAATAACTCATTAACTTGTTGGCGTTGTTTTAAGAAATATCCCCAGGGACTCCAATGGCCTAAATCCTGTTGTAAAATGGGAAAGAATAAAAAACTAGAACTTAAGGGGGATTTAAAAACTTCTAACATTTCCGATAACAGCCATTTTAACTGACTATATCGTGCTCCTGCATCAACCCCAAAAACAACTTTTAAAATCACATCTAAAGAAATTTCTTGCAGGGTTTCTCTGGCGATAAAAGTCTGTTTTAGGGGTAATTCATTGATAATTTTTTGGGTAATATCCGTGATTAATTCCCCATAGTCTCGCATTCTTTCCCCATGAAATGATGGCATTAATAATTTCCGTTCTCGTTTGTGGCGATCGCCCTCTAACATAAAGAGGGAGTTATCTCCGGTTAAAGGCGCCAAAATTGTGTTTAGATAACCCGGGGATTCAAAAACATCATCGGTTAAAATTTTCTGAAGCGCTTGGGGATGACTCACGAAAACCCAAGGAGTTTTTGCCCCCAGAATATAATTACTAAAGATATCCCCATATTTTTGGGCATGGGTATCCATATAATTAAGGGGATCAGCAATCCAATATACTTTTTGTTGAAAAGCTGGACGGGGGGATGCGGGGGGAAGTTGTGTATTCATCATTCAATCCAATTCCGTTAGAGTTTCTTCTATAGTAACGATGATTTATCTATTTACTCCAATCAATGATGGAAATTTATTTCCCGAATTCAAAAACAGAGTTATTTTTAGGGACAAGGAATTGTAAAATAAAACTTAACTCAAAAAAATAAAAACATCCAGAAGGGATTTAATATGACATCAACAACAATACCCGAATTTTGTCAAGGAATTCAGTATTTTAAAGACAGTTTCCCCGAATTTGACCGCCATGGGAATAGCCCAATTATTGCGGAAAATAGTCTAGCCATTGCCGACGCCCATGACCCCACCGCCGCCTATCAAACCCTACTCTATGCCGATGCCCTGCGGTATCTAACCTTACAAATCACCGCTAGTAAGGCGTCAGGACACCCGGGAGGGTTTGCTTCTAGTGTGGAAGCATACGCAGCCTTGGTGATGCTGGGTCATAAAAATATTATGACGGAAGTGGGACACCATGCGCCGGGCTTTTACAGTGCGGTTTTCTTGGATCGCTCCCTAGAAGATATGGGCATTGTCACTGTCCAACAATTGCGCGATCGCTTCCGCGAAAAACATGGACTCCTGGGCCACCTTTCCGGCTTTATTCCCGGTCTGCTCAACCCCGCCGGGCCTCTGGGACAGGGACAACATTTTGCCATGGCCGCCGCCCTGTTACACCGGAACGTCCTATTTCCCTTCACTCTCGGCGATGGGGGCATGGGCGAACCCTACCCCATGAGTAGCATGATGCACTTCCACACCGCCTATCCTGAAGTGACTAATTTCTTGCCTGTGTTGGTGTGGAATGGTTACAGTCAGGAGCATCATAGCATGGTTTCCACGAAAACCAATGCAGAAATGATTGCCTACTGGAAAGGCAATGGATTTTCAGAAGTGATTTTGGTCGATGCTAAGGATTTTGATGACCAAAATCAACCGGGTAATTATGTTGATAGTACGGCTTTTTCTATTAACAAGCGGATTGAATTTACCCAAGCGATTTTAGTGGCTATGGATAAGGCGGCAAAATCAGCTTTAGGGGGTCAATTAACCGTGTTTATTATTAAACAGTTGAAAGGCGCCGGAGTTCACGCCCTCGGCGCAAAATCCCACAACCTTTATCCGGGGGATACCTTAGATAGTCCCCATATTATTAACGCTTTAAAAGAACGGGCCTTACCTGTGGCGGCTTGGGAATTAGTCCGAACCAATTTAGAACGTTCTAGTGGGGGGCCAGCAGCCAAAACCGTTGTCACTGAGTTTGATTACTCTTTAGCGGATCTCGGTCAACTGCCCTTAGAAGAATATCCGGTGGGCGGTGATCCCAAGGTTTCAACAACCGCAATGGGGGCATTAGTTGTTCATGTCGGGCAAAAAGATCCCCATTTTATTGTGACCAATGCTGATGGAAATGCGGCTTCTGGAATTAATAATATTAACCAGGGATTAAAGATTATTCACCCAACAACGGATAATATTTATTTTCAACAACCCCAAGGACAAGTTTATGAACCCTTAAGTGAGGATGCTTGTGCCGGGTTAGCGGTAGGCTTATCCCTATTAGGAGCCAGAACATTATGGTGTTCCTATGAGTCTTTTGCCATTAATGGAGTTCCCATTCTGCAAACGGTCGCCCAAGCCATGGCCGAGTTACGCCGGGCTACGCCCTCAACGGTCTGTTTATTCACCGCCGGAGCCTTAGAACAGGGACGCAATGGCTGGACACACCAACGCCCGGAAATTGAGGCCTATTTCGCCGCGATGATGCGCAGTGGTAACGTTTTCCCGGTATTTCCCCCCGATGCCAATAGCATTCAAGTCTGCTATGATTGGGCTTTAACTACCAAAAACAAGAGTATTATTATTACCGCTAGTAAGTCCCCTTTACCCATCCGCACGACGTTTGAGCAAACTCGCCAAGGCTTAAAAGATGGGGCTGTGGTCTTACAGGAAGTCCCCGGGGATAAAACCGTGGTGTTTGCCGTGATTGGGGATATGACCTTAATTCCAGTGTTTGAAGCGGCGGCATTTTTAGAAACCGAAGGCATTGGAGTCCGAATTGTTTCTATTATTAACCCTCGGCGTTTATATCGTTCTCACGATGTTTTATCCGAGACTTGTTCCGAACCCGATAACGATTTTGCCAGTGATGAAACCTTTAATCAACTGTTTGCTGGAGATGCCTTAATTGGAGTAACAGGAGGTTCAAGTTTAATGTTGGAACCGATTATGTTACGCAGCAATTCTAAGCGGGATACTTTCGCTTGGAAACGGGGAGAAACCACCGCCAGTGCTGGGGAGTTAATGGCATTTAATGGCATTACTTCTGAGGCGTTGACCAAACGGGCGATCGAGTTAATTCACTAATATTTTCTGAGATTAATTCCCAGAATTATCCCTATTCCCTGGTTTTTCGAGGGAATAGGGAATAGTATTGCCAAAACTTCTGGGTTGTATAGTGCATCAAATTTCTCGGCAATGACCTGCTTTAAACGAGCGCGATCGCTTCCTGAGCAAGTGCCTCTAATTTACCTTCTTCAATATCTTGCTCTATCTGTTTATCCCAGTGTTCATAGTCTAAATCAAGGAACCACAACTTTAACTGCTCAAACTCACTGGATGGCAATGAAAGAATTGCTGCTTCAATTTGCTCAAGATTTGACATAGCCAGTTGTACCTCTGTCCCTAGAAAGTTAAGATGCTTTATTGATTTTCTCAAGGATGAACTTGCAACTCCATTGAGTTAACTATGACTTTGATAGACGTTCGAGAAAGTCATCAACGACTCCTTCGGGACTATTGTAACATTTTGTAGCATCATAAAACTCTATGCAGAACAAACCGTAGTCCTTGAAGAGCCTCGCCCTCTCATGATCTCGCATCGCCGTATTAGTTGGATGGTATGGCGCTCCCATCACCTCAAGAATGCCCCATTTACCATTTTGGCAAACTAAGAAGTCCGGCTCCCTCTTCATATCTTTACCACCCAATACAGCCGTTGCATTGGCAAAAAATAGAACACTACGTTTCTTTAAAGCTTCATACACTTTTATCTCAGTGCGAGAACGAAATCCTAACCCGTCATGCTTAATACTTCCACTGGAATTAAGCGATGCAGAATTCGACAGTAT
>DATNRE010000639.1:0-6974 GCA_036703685.1 Candidatus Obscuribacterales bacterium | reverse complement strand
CTGTTTCTAGTTCAACTTCTGCTAAGATTAATCCTTGATTTTCTCCCCCAAATTCGTCGATTTCCCAGGTTAGATCACCGATATTAATTTTATATCGGGTTTTTTCAATTAAGGGGCGATCGCATAATGTTTCTAATAATTCTTGAGCATCTTCAACGGGGATTTTATACTCGAATTCCGCCCGACTACTTCCAGTTGTTATGCCTTTAATGGTTAAATATCCCTGACTTCCTACGACCCGCACCCGCACCGTGCGACCATTAATATTAGCAATATAGCCTTGACGATAGGTTTCTCCAACCGCGAGCGATCGCCATTCATCCCCTGTAACTAAAAATTTTCGCTCGATTTCTATTGCCATTTGTAGTGATCTAAAAAATTATCTGCTTATGATTATACCATAAAATTTTATATTTTTATCAACAAATAAAAAAAATCCCGTTGTTGCGCTTCAGCGCAATCTTGAGGGCTAAAGCCCAACAACATACAAGATCATGTTTATATTAATAACAATTAATTTACCAATATCTACAAAATTGATATAATCATTGTATGGTGAGCGTCATCCCTCGCTAGATTATAAAATAATCTGGCTTTAAAATTTTAAGTTTATTTTATCCATGACTGAACTATTTAATCCTTCTGAAAATGATCATGTTTCTCGTCGTTTTATTCTGAAATTATTCGGTATTAGTGCAGTTGCTGGAGTCTTAGGATATTCTCGATTTCATAAACCCGAACCCACTATTTTTCAACCGAATATCATTAATTTACCCCAATTTTTAACCCAACCTAAGCACGTTGTCATTGTCGGTGCAGGACTAGCTGGATTAGCCTGTGCCTATGAATTAAGTCAACGGGGATTTAAAGTAACTTTATTAGAAAAATCTCCCCAGTTAGGCGGTAAAATTGCCAGTTGGGATATTAAAATAGGGGATAAAACCTTTAAAATGGAACATGGGTTTCATGGGTTCTTTCCTCAATATTATAACTTAAAATCCTTAGTTCAGGAAATCCAAATTGAAGATAATTTTAAATCCTTAGAATCCTATGCAGTCGTTTTTAAAAACAACCAATATCAACCGGAAGTATTCCGTCCTAGTCATTCTGCTTTTCCTTGGAATGTGGTTGATTTAGGATTTTCTTCTGCTAATCGTTTAAACTGGGGAATTAATCTAACTCATCTCAATCATTGGAAAGTATTTAGAGAAATTGGGGGTTTTAAAATTCCTAATAGTTATCAACGCTTAGATGAGATTTCTGTTGCAGACTGGGTGAGTCAAGATTTCCCCCAAGGGTTGTATGATTTATATTTTCTTCCCTTTGCTAAATCTAGTTTAAATGCACAGGATAAATTGAGTGTGGGGGAGCTTATGCAGTTTTTCCATTTCTATTTTTTTGGTAATCCTGAAGGGTTAGCTTTTAATGGGACTTGTCAAGATATGGGAACCAGTTTAGTCCAACCTTTAGTTAAAGCAATTCAACAAAAAGGTGGGGAAGTTTTAACCGATATTACCGTAAGTAATATTAACTGGAATCAAGGAAAAATTGATTCTATTAGTTATTTTCAAGGTAATCAGATTAATTCGGTTCCATTTTGGGTGCAATCCAATTCAATTCTATCATCAATTACCCCAACTTTACCCCAAAACCAACATTTAGAATACTTTGGGGATGGAGATGATGTTTATGCGGTATCTAGTCAGAATAATCAAGCTATTTCTTTACAATGTACCCATCAAGGTTGTACCGTACAAATGGCAGAAGATGGATATTTTCATTGTCCTTGTCACGGGGCGGTTTTTAATCAAAAAGGTCAGGTAATTTCTGGCCCAGCACAACGGGATTTAACACCCTATAAAGTTATGGAAAGACAGGATAATCAAGTTCAGTTAGTGGGTGTTAATTCTAATACAAACCAGACCCAGAATATTCAGGCAGACTATTATATATTAGCGACGGATATTCCGGGGACACAACGATTATTTACACGGATGACCGGGGAAATTAATCAACAGGTACAACAACAAATTAAACAATTAAAAGTCGCTGACCCTTTTGCCGTTTGTCGGTTTTGGTTTGACCGAGATTTTTCCTGGGAACATAGTCATTTTACCTCCCTATCGGGTTATAATTTAACGGATAGTATTACTCTTTATCATCGAATTCAAGAAGAATATATTCAATGGTATGAAGCAACCGGGGGGACTGTGGTAGAACTTCACGCTTATTGTTATAAAGAAGCTCAATTTCCTACTCAAGAAATATTGTTAAAAACTTTTGAACAGGAGCTTTATGAAATTGTCCCTGAATTAAAATTAGCTACCCTATTACATCGGGAATTAGTCAATCAGAAAAATTTTGCCGGATATCCCCCCGGAAGTTATGCCAATCGTCCGGCTACAAATTCCGGGGTTACTAATTTAATGTTTGCCGGAGATTGGGTAAAAATGCCCTTTCCCTGTGGTTTAATGGAAAGGGCTATAAGTAGTGGATTATTAGCAGCAAATGAAATTTTATATCAGGAAGGTTTGCAAAAACGCTCTATTTTTTCTGTAAATCCAGAAGGATTTTTGAAGATATAAAATTTATTTAACCTTAATTCCGCGCAGGCGGAATTTGTTTGTATAGCTGCGATTTCAATCGCCCGCAATTTCAATCACCTATTAAAATCGCCCAGGTTAATATGAATTCTAACGATATTCGACAGTCAGGAATCAACCCGAATCACTGGTATGTTTTATCGGCGAGTCATGAGGTCAAAACCCAACCCGTAGAAGTCAAATTATGGCATCAAAATATTGTTTTATTTCGGGATAGTTTAGGCAAAATTCAAGCCTTAGAAAATCGCTGTCCCCATCGACAAGTTAAACTGAGTCATGGTAAAATTATCTCGGATTATATAGAATGTGCTTATCATGGTTGGCAATTTAATCATCAAGGAGAATGTGTCCTAGTTCCCTATTTAGAAGATAGGCAAAAATTACCTAAAAATTGTAAAATCCGAGATTATCCGGTACAGGAATTAAATGGTTTTATCTGGTTATTTCTCGGGGATAATCCTAATTTAATTCAACCCTTAGCAATTCCCGAATGGGAACATTTAAATTATATCGCAACGGTTTCAACCATTCATTATCAAGGTCATTTTTCCTTTTTAATTGAGAATTTGATGGATATGTACCATGGACATTTACATCAAGATTTACAAGCTTGGACAGATGCTCAGTTAGAAAAAATAGAAGAAACCCCAAACCGAGTTGATGCTTATTATCAAGCTCAGAGTTATTATAAAATTGATAAAATCTGGTCAATTTCTCAGCTATTTTTTCCGGGGTTAAGAAAACTTCATCCCGAACCTTTAACGGTGAGTTATATTTATCCCCATTGGGTTTCTACCCTGGGAGAATATTTTAAAATATATTGTTTGTTTTGTCCGATTAGTTTAACAGAAACTCGAGCTTATTTAATTCATTTTACCTCGTTAAATGCTTTTTGGCGACTCCATAAATTGCCCATCAAGTTTAGAAAATTTGTCAAAGATTTATGTTTTGGTTCCGCTCAAAACCTATTAGATGGGTTGGTGAAACAGGATATTTTAATGATGGAAGAAGAACAACACGCTTATTTAGAAAATCCCCAACAAAAAGGATATGAATTTAACCCAACTATCGCCAGTGTTCAACGGTTAATTAATAATCAATAGCAGGGAACAGGGAACAGGGAACAGGGAACAGGGAACAGGGAACAGGTAGGAAAAGAGTTCTCTGGGTACGGTTTTGTTTTAGCATCAATAAAAAAATTTGTTGTTGGGATAAGGGCACTTTTATGGAGCGCTAAAGCGCAACAACGATGCAACGGTGAATTTATGCTTTTTGCTTCAAAATTAATAAGGTAATATCATCAAACTGTTTTTCTTCTCCTCGGAATGTAATAATATCATTAATCACAGTTTGTTTAATTTCTTCTATTGGGTGTTGCCAATTTTGAGAAATCACATCACAAAGTCTATCGAGTCCATACTGTTGTCTATCAAGATTAAAGGTTTCCGTAATGCCATCGGTATATAAAACCACACCATCTCCAGTTTTTAACTCAACAGTTATGGAATTAATAAACTCCGTAATATTTTCATCTAAAGCAATCGGAATCCCTAAATCTATTGTATCAATTCGTTCAATATTACCATCAGAACGAACAATCAAAATTTCTTCATGTTGTCCACTAACTGTTAATAAACCTTGATAATAATTTAAAATAGCTAAAGTTAAATTTCTATCCACATTCATCCGGGCAACATTTTTATAAAGAGTGTTGTTAAGAATCGTCAAAAATTGGATAGGGTTAGTTTCTCTAATTTCCGTCAGGGTACGAATTCCCATTTGAGCCATTAACATTAAAATTCCACTTTCTAACCCATGTCCGGTAACATCTCCAATTCCAAAAGTTACCACACCATCGGTTTCTAAAACGTCATAATAATCGCCGCCAACCTCATCCGCAGGTTCCATAAATCCCACAATTTCTAATCCAGAAATCATAGCAAGTTCCTCCGGTTTGGGTAAAATCATTTGTTGTAAGCGACGAGTGACTTCTAATTCCGTTGCTAACCGTAAATTTTCCGTTTGTAGGCGACTAATATTAACATGAGTTCTGATACGGGCTAAAAGTTCATCCTTAGCAAAGGGTTTCATCATATAATCATTTGCGCCTATATTTAATCCGGTTACAATATCTTGAACTTGAGTTTTAGCTGTTAATAAAATAATCGGTAATTCCCTGGCATTAAACTGTTCTCTGAGTTTTTGAGTCACTTCATATCCAGTCATTTTAGGCATCATCACATCCAATAACATCACATCGGGTCTGAGTCCTTTGGCAATTAAGTCTAAAGCTTCTTGGCCATTACTGGCTTGAAAAACAGTATAATGATTGACTGAAAGATTATTAAATAAGACTTGTCGATTAACAATTTCATCATCAACAATCAGAATTTTAATAGTTTCTGAGGAAGGGTTATGGGTTGGTTCAAAAAAATTAGTATCAATGGTTAGTAAAGTATTAATTTTCTGGGGTTCTAATGGATTTTTAACTCGGTTTTCCGTTGGTGTTTTCACTGCATTTTCAGCAATTGGAAGGGTAAATGTAAATCGAGAACCGATACCTAACTCCGATTCCACGGTGATTTCCCCCCCATGTAATTCAATCAATTGTTTGGTGATGGTTAATCCTAATCCCGTACCGCCATATTCCCTAGCGGTTGAACCTTCCCCTTGTTCAAAGGACTCAAAAATTCGATCTAATTTATTGGTTTCAATCCCAATTCCTGTATCAGAAATTGTAATTGCCATTTGGGATTTGTCGGTTTTCGGTAAAATAATAGCTGAAATTTCTACAATTCCTTCTGGGGTAAATTTGATCGCATTTCCCACTAAATTATAGAAGATTTGTTGTAATCGATTTTCGTCTGCTTCTGCTAGGGGAAAATCAACCGGAATCCGATTAATTAAATGTAAATTTTTCTGAATAATTAGATGTTGACTCAAGATAGAAACCGCATCAACAATTGCCCGAATATCAATGGGTCGCCGTTCCAGTTCTATATTTTGATGGCGTAGTTTAGAGAAATCCAAAATATCACCGACTAAACTTGATAGACGGCGACCACTAGCCGCAATCATGGCTAAATTGCTATTAGTTTGAGGGGATAAATCCCCGGTTGCGCCATCAATTAAAGATTCAGCAATCCCAATAATTCCATTTAAAGGAGTTCTTAATTCATGGGATGTATTGGCTAGAAATTCATCTTTTAATTGGTCTAAATGTTGCAGTTCTTCATTTTTAGCTTCTAAAATTGTAAAGGATTCTTTTAACTGTTTTGCCATACTATTAAAAGATTTGGCTAACTGACCTAATTCATCCCTTCGTTTAAGATTAACCTTTTGTTCCCAGTCTCCTTGAGCAATTTTTTTGGCGGCAATATTCAACTGTAAAATGGGTTTAACAATCCATTGTGCGGTGAATAATCCGATTAAGGTAGCGCCCAATAATGCCAAACTACACAAAGCAATAGTGGTGCGAGTATTGGCATTAATTTGTTCCATAAAATCCGCTTCAGGAACTACCACAAGAATTAACCAATTTACCGTTTTTCCCTTCTGAAAGGGTAACACCTTGACAAAATAACGATTTTTATTCCAAATAAAGTCTAGTTCTTTCCCCTGTTTAATTTCCTTGAGATTAGAATGGGTCTCGTTTAAATACTTGGCGGTCGCTTGAGTCAGGGGATTTTGGCTATTTACCGCCGCAAATAACTTTCTATCATTATTAACAACTAAAAAGGGTTTTTCTAAGGTAGAAGTGGCTAATAACGTCCCATTACTATCAATTAAAAAAGTTTGTCCTGATTTTCCGACCTTTAATCGATTTAAAAAATTTCCAATACCATCTAACCGTAATGCGCTATTTAAAACCCCTTGAATTTCGCGAGTTTGAGGATTATAAACCGGAAGTAAAGCACTCATTAATAAAGTCGGTTCTAATAAGGATAAATATACGGAACTCCAAGTGGCATCTCCCGCTTTTACGGCGTCTTTGTACCAGACCCCTGTAAGGGTATTAAAATCTTTAACAATGGTTGCAATTTCTGTGCGATCGCCTTTATAATCAGTCTTATAGGAATAAAAATCAAAATTAGTAAAGTTATCAATTACATTAATTCTTAAAGAACCATCCCCCAACTGTTCCCCCGTGCGTTCCTGTCCGGCAGAATTAGTAATTTTAATAAAGTTAATATCAGGATAAAGTTGCACCTGTCTCCAGAGATATCTTTCCCACTCGGTTAAGTCTTGAAAGCTCAAAATTCCCGATTTAATTAAGTTTAAGTTTGTTTGGTTAATCTTTTCTGGAATATCTAAATAGGCTTCTAAATTCTGTTCAACCCGCGCACTAATTTCATCTTGTAACTGACTCAC
>DATNRE010000638.1:0-5572 GCA_036703685.1 Candidatus Obscuribacterales bacterium | reverse complement strand
AGCAAATGTGATAGTTAGTTATGTAGACAACTCTAATTTTAACAAAAAAAGTATCTTGGAAAAGCAAGTAGAACAAATTAAGAATGCTGCTAAAGATGCACAAGCCATAGGTTATGATCGGGGCTATCTTGAAGCCTTATTACGTCTATTGTTTCTGTATCTAAAATATGGGAAAATATGGGACTTGATTAAAGTATGTTTTGCTATTGTTACAGCCTCTGAGTTTTATCAATTTATTAATCCAAATATTTTTATGTCTAAATTAAAACTAGCAATAGGATTATATGGTATGGGGCCTTATTATATAGCTCAATTAAACCAGAAGCAAAAGCACAAACCTAGCAATATTCTCAAATTTTGCCCTTGCCACGATCCTGAATGTAGGAAACTTAGATGAAAAATATCAAGTATTTCACCTTAAAAGCAACTACAATTTGCCCCGTCACAGTCCGTGATCAAGCACCATGAAACGTCAAAGATTACGGTTAAAATGTCTTCGGGTTTGCATTAACAGTTTTGATTAATTAAATTTTGACAGGGACGCTGTTTTTTCTGGGTTTCTATGTGGAGAATAACAGAAGCATTTTTACAGGAGTTGAAGCGTTGATTAGCCAAGGAAATAGCATTAATATACCATATCTTTTAATCAATATTTTAACATATTGGGAGCAAGAATCAGTATTGTGTAAAACTCGGTATGCACAGGATAATCCTTTACGGGGTGAAAGATATTTTTGGTATCCGGTAATTGCTGCGATCGCTCGTCTCTTAAAATCAATTAAGCTCATCGGCTTAGTTAGCTCGATATTTTACCAAAAATAGCCCAAAATCGCTAGAACAAGAGTTAAACAATTGTAAATTATTAACGATGATAGCCTGTCTGAACTGGACACAACAGCCACAGAAGAATTCCAGAGGTTCCCGAATTGTGCAATAATGATCCGGCAGTCTCCCAACAAGTGCGTGCGTCCGATGGCCGACAATCCCCAAGCTCCCGATGAACTGATCCAGGTTTTAGCAGAATTTCAGGATCTGCATTTTGAACTCCCTGATCCAGAAGCGGAAATCCCCGAATTGGATTTTGAGCAACAAATTGATGTCGCTTGGAAGGTTTGCGATCGCTTCGACTTGCAAACAGAAATTTGGCGCGGCAGAATTTTAAGAGTGGTTCGCGATCGCGAGAAAAAAGGCGGCGAAGGACGGGGAACAGGGTTTTTAAATTGGTTAAAAGAACGGGAAATTAGCAAAAGTCAAGCCTATGCTTTAATTGAATTAGCAAATAGCGCTGATGCCCTATTACTTCAAGGTCATCTTAATCCCGATGCGATTAATAACT
Source organism: Candidatus Obscuribacterales bacterium (assembly GCA_036703685.1). Classification (GTDB taxonomy): domain Bacteria; phylum Cyanobacteriota; class Cyanobacteriia; order Cyanobacteriales; family Microcoleaceae; genus Planktothrix. The sequence goes on along the minus strand of DATNRE010000638.1, from coordinate 4,236 downwards.
TTAGTAAAAGGGCGTTTATAGAAACAGCAAAAGCCCCCGCAGAAGTGCAACAAATGGTTAGTGATGCGGCTTGTAATGGCGATCGAATTACTCGCCGGGAAGTGCGACAACTGAATGATGAATGGACGGCAATGAGCTCGGATTTAATACCCGATAGTATTCGAGAAAAAGCCACGGAAGGGGCTATGCCACCTCGTTATTTAGCGCCTTTAGTGCGAGAAATGGAAAAACTACCGGAAGTTCATATTACAGAATTACAACGGGAAATGATCGAAAATCCTGATGTTGATACGATTAAACAGTTAACATCGGAAGCCAAAAATTTATCAAAATATTTAGATGCGGCGGGTCAAGTTCAAGCCTTAAATCAGTCTTCTGTGGATATGGAAATGGCATTAGAAGAAGCGTTGCGGGTGGGATGTTTAAATACGGCTTCTGATTTAGTGAAACAAGCCACCGTCCTCGAACAAACCATGGTTAGACTGTATAGCAGTTGGAAACGAGTTGGCAGTTTAGCCGACCGTTTATATGTGGATACCGGAGCAAGTACCCCCCATTTGCGATCGCTTTTAGGCTGTTTAGAACAGTTAGCGGGTCAAATTATTGAAGTACAATTAGGCGATGGTAGTGAGGGCAAAATTCGCTTACAAATTCTATCGGATAACGATTAAAACCAAGCGGTGGGTTGGCGTCAGGGCTATGGTAGCAGCCCGCCCTCCCTCGCTGTGATTTTCTAAACTAAAATTTCCTAAACTGTTAAGTATTTTAACCATAGATTCTAATATAAAATATAAATCCTAGGGATCAAAGACGCACAAGATCACCCAGGGCTTTGTCAACGCACCCCCCAAATATTAATTAAAAACTTAGTTATTATAGAGGATAACTGATCTGATGTAAGATTCTGGAGATCTGAATCAGTCACAAGATCATCTCTTTACAAACATCATCAAAATTGTATGCTAAGTTGCAATGGATTTGAGCTATACAACCTGTTCCCGAGTTCTACTCCTATTTCCTATCCTAATCTATCATCAACCCTGCAAGATCAATGTTTATATGATTGTCAAGTAGATACTTCAGAAACTGGAGAAGTAGTTGCTAATTATTTTAACTCTAATTCTTTATTACCTGGGGTAATTTTAACAGAAAATAACAATTATTTTGGGATGATTTCTCGACAACGATTTTTAGAACGGTTAAGCCGTCCCTATGGTATTGAACTATTTTTAAAACGTCCTTTAAAAGTATTGTATCGCTGGGAAAATAAAGAAATTTTAGTTCTACCGGGTTCTACGCCAATTTTAGAAGCCACTCAAACCGCTTTACAGCGCTTACCCGATTTAGTTTATGAACCCATTGTGGTTGAATTTTCTCCCCAGATTTATCGACTGATTGATATGTACCAACTATTACTTGCTCAGTCCAAAATCCATCAATTATCGAATCAAGTTCTCCACAAATTATATCAGGAATTACAAATTCAAGCCAGCTTAGATGGATTAACTCAAGTCCCCAACCGTCGGTTTTTTGACCAATATTTTGATCAACAATGGTCACAACTAAAATTCACTGAATTTCCCCTATCTCTGATTTTTATTGATGTTGATTACTTCAAAAAGTATAATGATACCTACGGACATCAAGCCGGAGATGATTGTCTTAAACAAGTCGCTCAAGTCATCGCCCAAACTTTGACATCAAAACCGGGTTTAGTGGCTCGATATGGGGGGGAAGAATTTGTGGTTTTGTTACCCAAAATTGATCAAAATGAAGCAGTTTCAATAGCTGAAAAAATCCGAGATAATCTCAAGTTTATTCAACTTGAACATCAAAGTTCTTCGGTGAGTTCCTATGTCACCTTGAGTTTAGGAATTGCTACCGCAGAATTTAGAAATCCAGAAACCATAAAAACAATTAAAACACCCGGAGATTTAATTGTTATAGCCGATCAAGCGTTATATGAAGCTAAAAATCAAGGACGAGATCGGGTGGTTTGTTCGAGTTTAATACATCCCTATTTCTGGGTAACAAATCCTCCAATTTTGTTTAAAAATTCCTAGGAAAATAGCTAAAATAGCGAGGTCATGCACTCTTTTATTAACTCTGTATTTTGGGTGATAGGAGTATGTATCCACCATTAGTTTAAGAAAAGGTAAACAGATTAATAATAGATTAAATTTAAAATTTTGCTTCAAATCATAAATTATAGAATAAAATGGAGTAAAGGCTTTTCAGGGTGAAACGGTATCCTTTAAGCTGTTAAGGATTTGAAAGACACTACCCCAGTCATTAATATGACTAAATTGTGAAGATTTTACGGTTTTTGTATCGGTAATTTGGATGCAGCAACAGCTATTCAATCAATTGCAATTCAATCTATTTATTTTGACATGATTATGCTCAATACTTACTCTATGGAAACGTCATCCTTAATGCTTCCTTTTTCATCAATTAATGAATTAAATTTAGGGTCAACCCTAAAAGATTTATCTTTGTATGATGCTCAAGTTGATGTTGATCAACCCGGAATAATTCTGACTCAGATGTTAGAAGAAAATCCCCTGATTCCCGGGGTGATGCTCACTCAAAATGGTCAGTTTAGTGGAATGATTTCTCGACGAATATTTTTAGAATGTTTAAGTCGTCCCTATGGACGGGAATTGTTTTTACAACGGTCTATTCGTTCGTTACAAAGATTTGCTCAAAGCCAATTATTAATCTTATCTGGAGATACCTTAATTGTAGAAGCAGCCCATCGAGTTGTCAAGCGATCGCCTGAATTATTATATGAACCCATTATAGTTCAGTTAACAGAAAATCGTCATCAACTTCTCGATATTCAACAATTATTAGTTGCTCAATCCCATATTCATCAATTAGCAACTGAATTATTACGTCAACAAGCTCAATCCCAACTGATTCAAACAGAAAAATTAGCCAGTTTAGGAAAAATGGTCGCTGGAGTTGCCCATGAAATCCGAAATCCTGTCAGTTGTATTTTAGGAAATTCTAGCTGTCTGTTAAATTATTATCAAGATTTAATCAAGTTAATTCAAACCTATGAAGATAATATCGAAAAACCTTGTACTGCGATTGATGATGTTAAAGCTGAAATTGATTTTGATTTTTTGCAGCAAGACTTAGGAGAAGCAGTTAAAAGTATTTTAGTCAGTTCAGAACGTCTGAGTCAACTGGTTAATAGTTTGCATAGTTTTTCTCACATGGATGGTAGTCAACGGCGAGAAATTAATATTCATGATTGTCTGGATGGAACATTATTAATTTTGAAAAATCGTCTAAAACAGGGAATTGAAGTTGTCAAAAACTATGGTGATATTCCTTTGATTAAATGCTATTCTGGTCAACTGAGTCAAGTGTTTATGAACCTAATTTCTAATGCAATTGATGCCTTAGAAGAAAGGGAGGAAAACTGTCAACTAGCTCCCAGAATTGAGATTAATACCCAACTTAAAACCCTATCTCAAGATCAAATATATCCGACTCAATTAGCCCAACTTTCTCAGGGAAATCGATTATTATATTGTTTACCCACTGACAAAGAATCCTTATCTTTAAGTGAGCAAGATATCCTTGATATTGATGTTAACTCAGAATGGCTATCAGTTTCTATTCGGGACAATGGAATGGGTATTCCCCCAGAAATTCAAGCTCGAATTTTTGATACTTTTTTCACCACTAAACCTGCCGGAAAAGGAACGGGATTAGGATTAGCGATTAGCTACCAAATTATTAGCGAAAAACATGGGGGTCAACTGAATTTTATTTCTAATTTAGGATTGGGGACGGAATTTGAGATTTTATTACCAATTATTTAAAACCTGATCACTGATTGTTTCAGGGACTCTAATAAACTTAGAGGTAAATTAAACTGATTAATTTCTCCGATTCCATGATAATCACTCCCCCCCGTTTTTAATAAATTATATTCTTCACAAAGGTTTTCTAACCGTTGAATTTGTGATAAACTATGGTGAGGATGATAAACTTCTAAACCCATTAATCCAGCTTCTAATAACTCTTGAAAAACCGTTTCAATTTTTCCCCCTTGATATAAATAAGGATGGGCCCAAACCGGAATTGCACCACAGGATTTTAATAATTTAATCCCATCAATACTCGAAAATCTGTCATACTGAACAAATGCAGGTTTATAATCTCCTAACCAGCGATCAAAAGCTTCTCGGGTAGACTTAACATAACCCGCTTTAACCA
>DATNRE010000637.1:0-2286 GCA_036703685.1 Candidatus Obscuribacterales bacterium | reverse complement strand
GCCATCTTAATAGGGCTTCAAATCCATTAATTCTTCCGTTATCTAGGGAGATAATCGGTTGATAATATAAGATAAATTCTTCCCGGTGTAGGGCGCGTCTTAAATCCGTTTCTAACTCTAAACGTTGTTGAGCGTGATAGTGCATTTGGGTATCAAAAACTTGATACCGAGCCTTTCCTTTGGCTTTGGCTTGATACATGGCAATATCTGCATCTCTTAAAATATGTTCCGGTTCTTGATAGGTTCTATTCCCCACCACAATCCCGATACTGGCATTAATAAATAATTCCTGCTCCTCAAATTGAAACGGCCAACTCATGGAGGTTTGGATTTTTTGAGCTAAACGACTCACATCGTCAATATCTTGAATATTTTCTAATAAAATAGTAAACTCATCGCCCCCAAACCGAGCTAACATATCCGTAGAGGATAAATGGGTTTTTAGGCGGCGGGCGATCGCAATTAATAGCCGATCTCCGGCAAAATGTCCCAGGGAATCATTCACCACTTTAAAGCGATCGCAATCCAAAAATAAAACCCCAAACTGATAATTAGGTTCCCGTTGGGTTCGTTGTAAAGACTGTACCAATCGATTCATAAATAGAACCCGATTCGGTAAATTAGTTAGGGCATCATGGGATGCCAAATGTAGCAATCGGGTTTGGGTTTTTTGATGTTCGGAAATTTCCTTTTCTAGCTTATAATTCAAGCCTTTTAATTGGGCATTGACAATTTCTAATTCCATTGTCCGAGAGTGGACTCGCTGTTCTAATTTTTCATTCAGTTGTTGAATTTCAGCCTTAGCCGATTGTAAGGCAATTTGATTTTCAATCCGCGCTACCACTTCTTCAAATTGAAAGGGTTTAGTAATATAATCTACCCCGCCGACTTGAAAGGCTTTGACTTTATCAATCACTTCATTCAAAGCGCTTAAAAAAATCACCGGGATATCCCGGGTTTTTTCATTGTCTTTCAAGGACTGACAAACGGTATAACCGTCCATATCGGGCATTTTGATATCTAATAAAATCAAATCCGGTGGCAGGGTTTGTACGGCCATAATTGCCATTTGACCATTCATTACCCCCCGAACTTTATATCCCATTTGGATCAAAGTATTCGATAACAGCCGTAGATTTTCTAGGGTGTCATCTACAATTAAAATATCGGCTTTAAAAGATCGATTAAAAGAATGATTCATTGCTGGGTCGCTTTATGAGCTAAATCCATTATCTGATCAAAAGAAAAATTATTCACTAATAGGATGAGAGATTCTGCGACCGGACTGTGGGATACGGGAATTTGTTGCACCAGTTGTAAAATTTGTTCGCCATCGGCGGCAGCCGCACTGTAGTGCAATGCTAGTAACCATTCAGAAGACATCATGGTTAACGCATCCGGGCTAATGATGGAGCTTGGCGGGGGTGCTAAGGGTTCTAAAGTGGGAAGATCAGGGGTGTATAAATATCGTACCCCTAAATAGTGGGCAATTTTTTCTAATAGGGCATCTTCTCGGAAGGGTTTTTTGACAAAATCATCACACCCGACTGATAAAACTATAGCTCGTTCTTCTTCAAAAACACTAGCAGTTAAGGCGATAATCACCGTCGCTTGACCTTTTAAATGGGATTTAATTTGTTTTGTGGCTTCGTAACCATCCATGACTGGCATTCGCATATCCATCAAGACTAAATGGGGTTGCCATTCATTCCATACTTTTAATGCTTCTTGACCATTTTCAGCCTCAGCCACCTCAAACCCCAAAGGAGATAATAATTTAACTAATAATTGGCGATTGGTAAATCGGTCATCAACGACTAAAATTCGGAATTGGGGTTGATTTTCGGCTAAACCAATAATCCGTTTTTGAGTTTTAATTTCTTGGAGATCCTCCGCATTAGCCCGGTCAACTTGAAGATGAAATTTAAAAATAGTCCCTTGATTTAAGATACTATTAACTTGAATATCGCCGCCCATTAACTGAATAAATTTTTGACTAATTGCTAATCCTAACCCGGTTCCTTGTTGAGATTGACGTCCTGTTTCGGTTTGCATAAACGCCTCAAAGACTTGATGGAGTTCATCGGGGGCAATCCCAGAGCCCGTATCTTCGACTTCAAACTCCAGGGTAAGTTTGTCATCTGTTGGCGTTTTTGATTGAACTTTTGCCCGTAATATTACTTGCCCCATTGTGGTGAATTTAATGGCATTGGACAATAAATTCATTGAGATTTGCCGGAATTTACTTTCATCGCTTTTAATATATTGAGGCAGGTTAGGATCTAA
>DATNRE010000636.1:0-2314 GCA_036703685.1 Candidatus Obscuribacterales bacterium | reverse complement strand
AATTACAAGAAGAATGCTGTTTTGATTACAACTTTGTAATTTTACAGCTTTTGGCCATTCCCTCGCCAAATATAATGACTTTTCACCTCAATAGTTAGACCAATAATTGCGATAGTTTCTCCCCAACCCAATGCTAATTGGTTCCTCTTTCTATTATAGATCATTTTATCGAAAGAATAAAAATTTTATGAGAACATATAAAAACTAGGATTAATTTGGGAATGATTAGCATGAATTTTGAAATTTATTTGCGATCGCTTCACAAAAATTTACAACTAGGAAGTGAACGCACCCACTATCCCGCTTTAAAAACCTTATTAGATCATCCCTCAGAACAAATTGAAGCCAGTATTGAAGAAAAAGAAAATAAAGCAGGAATACCTGATTTTACAGTTAGGAAACGTGAGTTATTAATTGGATATGTAGAAGCTAAGGATTTAGGAATAGATTTATCAATCGTCGAAAAAACAGAACAGTTAGAACGTTATCGAGAATCCCATATTGGGGCTAACTTAATTTTAACAAATTATTTAGAATTTCGTTGGTATATTAACGGGAAATTGCGCTTAAAAACAGTTTTAGGAGAACAAGTTAATCATCAAATTCAGTTAATTGATTCTGACCCAACAAATCAATTAATTCAAGGATTTCTGAATTATCAGGGTGAAATCATTAATAACCCTGAAGACTTAGCAAAACAGATGGCACGATTGACAAAAGCCATTCGTTATGCAGTTATAGAAGCCTTAAAATTAGAAACAGAAACCGGACAACTGCATCAACTTCAAAAGGGATTTCAAGAGGTTTTATTACCGAATTTAGAACCATCTACTTTTGCCGATATGTATGCTCAAACCGTCGCCTATGGTTTGTTTACAGCTAGAGTTAGTCATGCTCAAAACCCTCAAAACCATGCCTTTGAACGACGCACCGCCGGGTTATATATTCCCGATACCAACCCCTTTTTAAAGCGGTTATTTAATACCGTTGTTGATACCGATGCGCTTTCTCAAATTAATTGGGCTGTTGATGATTTAGTTCAACTTTTAGCCCAAGTTAATATGACCAATATTTTAGAAAATTTCGGCAAAAACACCCAACAAAAAGACCCGGTTGTGCATTTTTATGAAACCTTTCTCGCCGCCTATGATGCCGCCTTGCGGAAAAGTAGAGGAGTTTATTATACACCGGAACCTGTGGTATCTTTTATGGTGCGTTCAGTGGATTTGATTCTAAAAAATCGGTTTAATTTAGCGTTAGGTTTGGCAGATTATAGTAAAGATAAAATCACCCAACAGCCGAGGGTACAAATTCTTGATCCGGCAACGGGAACCGGAACGTTTCTCTATACTGTGGTGAATCAAATTTACCAAAATTTAGAGGAAATGGGGTTAGGAAGTAGTTGGAATGATTATGTTAAGGATCATTTATTTAATCGTTTATATGGATTTGAATTGTTAATGGCTCCCTATGCGATCGCCCACTTAAAGTTAGGATTACAATTACAAAATTATGGTTATCAATTTAAACATAAACAACGGTTAGGAATTTATTTAACGAATACTTTAGATGAAGCGTTAAAAAAATCCGAGATTTTATTTGGTCAATATGTTGCCCAAGAAGCCAATGAAGCCGCAGCAATTAAGCGAGATTTTCCGGTTATGATAGTTATAGGTAATCCCCCTTATTCTGGGCATTCTGCGAATAACAGTAAATGGATATCAGAATTAATTAAAGACTATTATTATGTAGATGGTGTACCATTAGGAGAACGGAACCCGAAATGGTTACAAGATGATTATGTTAAGTTTATTCGGTTTGGACAATGGCGAATTGATCGTACAGGTTCAGGAATTTTAGCATTTATTACCAATCATGGTTATCTGGATAATCCTACATTTCGAGGGATGCGACAAAGTTTAGAGAAAACCTTTGATGAAATCTATATAATAGATTTACATGGTAATAGTAAGAAAAAAGAAGTCACTCCCAATGGTTTACCCGATAAAAATGTATTTGATATTCAGCAGGGAGTCGCAGTTTGTTTTATGATTAAATATCCCCAGGAGAAAACAGTATGAAATGGCGTGTTATTTTAGAACCTGACCCTGAAACCGGAGATTGGGCTATTTGGTGTCCAGAGTTACCCGGTTGTGTTTCAGCAGGTGAAACGGAAGCAGAAGCTTTAGAAAATATTCGGGAAGCGATCGCACTTTATCTTGAACCTGATACGATTACATTAAAAGCAGGATCTCTCATGCGAGAGGTTTCTGTGATATGACTCGTATCCGCAGAATGAATGTAGATGAAGTTG
>DATNRE010000635.1:0-2006 GCA_036703685.1 Candidatus Obscuribacterales bacterium | reverse complement strand
AAAATGGGAGAATTGACTCGATAGGTGAAGAAGGGAACAGGCCCAATAAAATAGGGAGAGCAACCGCAGGGGGAACAGAACCGAAAGAATAAAGCTGTTGATACGGTGTCGGTTTGTTCGTCGGGTTCCATCACAACAACTTTAAAAGCACTACCAAAAGGTAATCTACCTGTGGGTTCCTTACCTCCGTTGATTCCCTGAAGACAACCCCAACCGCCCTCAACTTCTTGGTATTTCCCACTCATCCATTGTTTCCCTTCCAAGGAACCCCGCGCACTGCGACCAATATTTTCTATATCATCCAGTTCGATGTAAGCGCATTGACTCCCCTGACAATTAACAGAAAACCCTTGAACATCAGAACCCGAAATTGTGTTAGTTCGTCGTCCTTCTGCGGGGCCATAAATGGTATCAATTCGCATCACTAAATCACCGAATTCAGTTACAGAATTAGGAAAATCAGATAAGGGTAAGGTGTTCAGTCCTGGTACATCTTGAATTTGAGTAGTTTGCCATCCTGACAATGCACCGAGTTGTGTACTTTCTAAGTTAGGAAGAGAAGACATTGAATAGGAGGACAAATCAATTTGTCCGAGTTTTAATTCTCCAAGCTGGGGGTTGCTACTGAGCACCTGAGTTAAGGTTTGATTCCTCCAATTAAGATTAGCAGCTTGGGTGGTGAGTAGGTCTGCTACTGGCGCAATCTCTTCAACTTTGAATTGAGCTAAAAGGGGAATTGCTTCAATAAGTTGGTTTAAAGTTTGTTGACCCATTAGGGGGAAAGCACTTAAAGCAACCTGCTCTAAATTTAATCCCGTTTGCTGTGCAATAAAACCTACTGATAAAAGTTCTGGTTTTAATGCTGGGCTAATATCCCCTAATGTTAGAAATTGATCGGGTGTTTGTCCTGTTGTCCAGGTTCGATTAAGTTCAGTTTCTTGTCCTTTAGGTTGATTAGAACCGGATTGACTAATAGGGGGCATTTGGGAAAAAGAAATTTGTGTCCAATCAGGGACAAGGGCATGAGTGGAAGTGGGTTTTCCTTGTTGATCAACAGTGGGTATTTCTAAAATTCGAGTGGGCAGTTCGGTTGCATCAATATTGGCTTGGGTCGCGGTTAATTGCGATTGATTGAAACCCGTTGACAGGAATAACGTTAAACTGAAAGTTGCCAACCAGAATTGCCCTGATTTTAATAATAATCTTCTGCTCATTGATAGATCGGATTATTTTGATTTGATTAGTCACTCTTGATAGTGTTTTGCCTTACAATTCCAAGTCATTTGCCTCAAAATTGGAATACCCCAAAGGATTTTTTATCCCATTATTAAATTGAGGGTTAGGATGGGATGCCGTTTCTGTCCAAGGGGTATCTGCTAAGTTCAAATCTCCCTCAAAAACGTTTTCTTGATAGCCATCTGCAAACCTATCGGGTACACCATAAGGCTTTGATTGCTGATTATTGTCATAGCCATTATTGCTATAACCAGATTCATTGGGATCGATATTGTTGGAGTTGTTCATAACAGGAATCGATAGGGTGAATGAAATTTATACCTTACTTTAACGACCCATATTGATTAGATCTTTCAGCCGATAGGAGGAATTAAAATCCCGCCTATCGGCGGATTCACAACGTAAAACCCTATTAGGAGTTGACTTGTGAACTATTCCCATCTTGTTTTAGCTGTAGATAAAGAAGTTAATCGCTGGCGACAACGGATATTTTGTCAGATTCATCAGTGTCGCAAAGAAACAACAAAATTTAAGTTATTACGAAATTGGCAGAAAAATATTGAATAATGGAAAATACATCTTTTGTGGAGACAATTCTATATCAGAAAGTTAAAGAAACTCCGCCTTATTCTTGGTTCCCATCTTCTCCTCAACTAATCAAAATAATGCTGGAAGAAGCACAGATTACCCCAGGATTATATGGTTTAGAACCGACGGCAGGAGATGGAGTTTTGGCTGAAGCAATGGTTCAAGCGGGTGCAATTGTAGAT
>DATNRE010000634.1:0-2201 GCA_036703685.1 Candidatus Obscuribacterales bacterium | reverse complement strand
ACGCTGTGAACCGATTGATGACTGGGATACAATGGTGGGGGGGCGGTGTCAATTTATGATTCAACTTCCCCTATTCCAACCGACTTTAAAAACCGTGGTTTTAGAACGAGAACCGGGATTAATTGTTTGGGGGTTTGAAGGTTATTTTAAAGGATGCGATCGCTGGGAATGTATACCAGAAGCCGCAGGAACTACACTTTTAAATCGATTTGAATTTGAAATCCCTAATCCTCTAATTAAATTCGGTTTTAATCTTTTTGCCGCGGCTCTGACTAAAGCGGATATGGAAGCTCAATTAAGACGCTTAAAACAAGTAGCACAAAGACTTTAATCAGTTATCAGTTATAGCGCTACGCGCTAGGGAACAGGCAACAGGGAACAGGGAACAGTAAGCAGTGAAAAGGTTTCAGAACTCAAAAGTGTCCTAACTGTAATGCGTAGCGCTATATCAGTTATTACCCATTACCCATTACCCATTCCCCATTCCCCATTCCCCATTCCCCATTCCCCATTCCCCATTCCCTATTCCCCATTCCCCATTCCCCATTCCCCATTCCCTGTTCCCTGTTCCCTATAAAATAAAAAGGAGTTTCAACTATATTGTCAAAACTCCTTTTTAGGGTTCAAAAAACTAAAGGTTTAATTATTTGCAAATCCGATCTTGAACAGCAGGTTGAGCTTTGAGGAAAGCGATCGCTTGATCTCCTAGACCCGAAACATCATTGTAGAGATTGATCAGATCTTGAACGTTAACGGTAATGGCGGTAATTCCTCGGTAGCTCAGGAGCAATTCCAAGATTGAAAGTTGACCATCACGGGAGGATTCGCGTAAAGCGGTAATCACCTTATCAACCGCTAGATCAACCGTGCTTCCCGTAGAAACAAATTGATTAAAAGCTCCTACCAATAATCTGCCATAGGTGGAATCTAGCAGATCATTAACAATATTATTAGGAATTTCCAGGGAGAAATTCAGTGCTTTCTGGAATTGTTCAACCTGATCGGGAGTCAGTTTCGCTAAGGTAATCATAGAACGCAGTTGATTAGACTGTTCTCCGGTTTGAGCAAAGGTTTGTAAATCAGCCGTGGCCAAGGATATATTTGCTGGGCCATAGATCAATCTTAATTCATCAATAGCCGGGGACGGTTGAGCAAATATTCCCAAACTAATTGTTAATCCCAATACTATCGCTAACCCCAGGGATATATATTTAGATAGACCCTGAGTAAAAAATTGATAGGGGTTACGAATGCCCCGCAACCAACGCCCTGAATTTGAGTTCATTTGTTCGTTCCTCACAAGTTAAATTGATTAATTACAGTTCTGTTGTTGTCCCAGACTATAAGTCTGTTTTACCCCTATTTAGGTTCCTTTAGATAGAGACTTCTCAAACTGTTAGATATTCTGGCTCATTTGATCCAGTATTTGCCGAATTATAGCAGCATCTTGAGCCGTCGGTAGAATTTCTAAGTAATTCTCTAAATCTTGCGGTGCTTCTGATGAAGTTTATTAAATTAAAACTCCTCGGTTAAAAAAGGATTTTCTTTCGGAAAAGATGGTAAATCAATAGATGCTAAAGACTCTAATTTTTTACGCCGTTGAGGATAAACTAGGGGGGCTGGCCAATTAGCGGTATTTTCTTTCTGATCAGGTTCTTGTACAGCTACAGCACTCGCCATTTGCGATTTTTCGCCACTTAAATTAAAGGATTGTCCCCCCATTGATTGGGTGGATGGGGGTTCAAGGGTTGCATCTTCGGATATGGGTTTGAGTGAAAATAGATCCGCATCTTCTGAAATAAAAGAGGCATATTCTAGGCGAATTCGTTCTAATTCCCCTTCTAAAAATCGAGGTTGGGGCAATTCTTCTACGGGAATCTGATCCCCGGAAACTGTTAACTCTATGGGGAGGGGAAAATCGGGCTCGGAATGGGGATGTGATCCCCAGTATTCTAAGCCTTGAGATAGAGGTAAATCCTGCCCTAATTCTGAAGATAGGGAATCAGAATCCGTCGAGGAAGTGACCCCATCCTCAATCAAATTGAGCGGGTTATGATGGGGATTTAAAGCGTCTGACCAAGGTTGCACAGGAGGTGCTTTTGGGGTTAGAAAAGCAGAGGATGGGGAGGGGGATTGGTCCTCCCTAATTGATAGGGTTTCTAGGGTTGGTTTTCCGGTTTCGAGTAAGATTTTATTTTCTA
>DATNRE010000633.1:0-1765 GCA_036703685.1 Candidatus Obscuribacterales bacterium | reverse complement strand
TTCTACACCTTTTCTAGTTGACAGTCTGGTTAGAGATTTTGAGAAAGAACTATTTTTAAAATATCCTCCAGGGCCTAGACAAATTTTTAAATAATGGAGCGAAAATTAATATTAGTAACAAAATTGGAAAACTAATTTACTGGTGCTAACAGGTCGGTATAGTTCATTGCCTTCCGCGGCGCGACAATAATGTAACTAAAGAGGAATAATTTGTGGCTGGCGCCACGGGCCGCCCGCGGCACCGCCGGGGGACTCCCTCTTGGTGTCACGGTTTTTGCCAACGCGAGAATAAACAAATTACAGACTAACCCTGCATCGCACCACGAGTGCAAAAACACGCGCCACCGCGACTCTGCGCCAACTGCACATACCGCCGAACGTTAGCCGCAAGTATCAGAATATGTGACAAATTGGTATATTAAGAAATCATCTTTCTTGTGAATCCTGAATCATATGAAGTGTTCAATCATATTAATATTAGTCCAAATCACACTTTCTACCAGTGGTCAAATACACAATGGCAAATACATTCAAATACCTCAAGTGTATGTTGATGGCTCCATTTCATATGAAATATCAAACGATTCGATTATTAGAAGGGAGTACTCAATAGCAGGAATAGATTCAACAATAGGGCTTTATAAGATTGAGAAGAATATTCTATATCTGGAGTGGTTCAAAAAATCAAATGATAAAGAAACAATATGTTTGTTCTTGAACCCGTCCCATATTAGCTCTTCTGACAAGATCATTATTAGAGTTAAGGATACTAGAGATAATCCCATTCCAGGAGTCAATATTCTAAGGTGTCCAGCCCTTCCGACACAATCGACATCCCTAATTGGTCTGACAGATGGGGCTGGACAGTTCATGATAGATAGAAATAGCTTAAATAAACCAATCAAATTCTCATGTGCAGGCTACACCCCTTTACAAATAAATATAGACAGCAAAGCTATCTTAAGCCTTGATTCAATGGTGATTTATCTCAACAATTATCACAAAAAATATCAGGAGAGAAAGAATGATGCTTTCCAAATCATTAGTATAAGTGATAACGGATTTGTATTAATTGAACATGAAAACCAGCCAACAAAATATATCAATTCAATAGTACTTAATACTCTTGTTGAAGCAGGAAAAGTCTTAAGAAAATCTTACTACACCAAGGAAGAATATCAACAAATCCTTGATCTATAGATTACAAAAAAATACCTGCGGCTAACAGGTCGGTATATGTCATTGGCTTTTCCGTACCGCGAGAACTTTCTGGCTAAAGAGGAACGTTAAGTGGTCGGCGGTACGGCCTGCCCCGGCTCCTGCCGGGGACCCCCATTGGTGTCACGGTTTTTGCCAACGCGAGAATAAACAAAACAATATCATATCCCTGCATCGCACCACGAGTGCAAAAACACGCGCCACCGCGACTCTGCGCCAACGCCACATACCGCCGAACGTTATGCCGCATGCTCAAACATATCCGAAGTAATGTTAAGTAATCGTCACATTACACCGAACGTTAGCTGTCATTAACCACTGCCCCCTACAAAAAGTATTCTGTTATTACTAATTTGTAACTGACTTGACATGGAAATAAAACTAAAACACCTTGTCGTTCTTCTTCTAGCATTATTGGCTGCATGTTCCTCAAATCAAATGAAGAATGAAAATAATTTCTCACTAAATGGCAGGTTGATAGGGCAAGATACTGGAATTATTATCCTAAGGTATGTACCTGAATCGACATGGAAATTTGATACTGCTA
>DATNRE010000632.1:0-2228 GCA_036703685.1 Candidatus Obscuribacterales bacterium | reverse complement strand
TGTGCTTCTTCTCGTAACATAATATTTTTTGACGATTAAAATTTAAAGTTCTAATTTATTGACCTTCCAGGCCCCCTGATTCCCAATCTTACCCGCTCTAACAAACTCCCACCCGCCCCGGTGGAATATTTCACCTTTGGGCTTCACTCCGATTAACGCCTCAACCTCAGAACTAGAAAGAATCCAACCTTGTTTAGCCGCTTTCTCCAGTTCCTCATGAAACTATAGGGGCGAACGGGGTTGAATATTGGAGGCGATCGCCTCCGGCTGGGCGTAGCGATCGCAAAACCCAACACCACTAAAAAAGTTGACTTTTGTTATTAAAGCCTTATCTAGCAAAAGTCAACTTTTCTCTATTGATTTTTCCGTTTTACTTGTGCCTTCAATACTTACATCCTAAAAATCCCTCTGTAGAACTAAGCTCAGAGCAATGCAGAATAATCTCAATTAAAAGCGCGAATTTGACTTTCGTGAATCCATCCACCTCCGCAAGCTTGTGTAGAATACCATCCATTTTTCGGTTCAACATAAACTGAAATAACAGTCATACTTTCCAAGGTACATTTAACAGCACCATCCGGTGAAGAGCGAACATTAGAGGGGGGGTCAAACACCAAAGAAGAACCAAAATCTTCTACAGGTCGAATGTGTCTCGCAGAACAAACAACACTGAGCATATTCCGAGTCGCTTCTGACTGGGGCGAATATTTCTCACCGTCTACTGTCCAAATTCCCTGACCACAGTGAGCGCTTGCTTCAATTCGTTCATTTCCCAAATAATAAGTAAAACCTGACCACCAACTTACTGTATTTCCGTTGCGTTGGATGGAATTAGTATCCAGTTTCACGACTTGACCACCAGAAGCACCCCCTAAAGTTAACATGGACGCTTGCACAGGCTGGCTGAATGCCAAACACAAACAACCGATTCCTAAAGCAGATAGTTTAGCAACGTTCATTTTTTATCCTATTTAATGATTTAATTTTTGACACAAAAATTCTCAGCAATTCAAAATCTTGAATTGTTAACAAGTAGCAGCGATGTAAAGATGTAGGGTAGACTCAAGCCTAATTGTATATCCTTAAAAGTCATTAATCAATAGTAGATTTACGGAACTTTGGAGCCTTTATATTTTTGATTTCAGTAGATATACGGAAGCTAACACTTGTAACCGTTACTGGGTAAGATTTTGAATTCCTAGAATATAATTATTTGATAACAACTTCGCGCTTGTCTGACTAAATTTCCTATAATTGAATAAATATTTATTTAAAGATTAAGGGAATAAAGGAATGAAAAAGAAACTGCTTATACCTGCTGTTATCTCATGCTTTTTTACGATAACTCTACCTGCTAATGCCTTAGAAACCCGATGTGGGTACTTGGTAAATCCTACCCCCGCCAATTGGCTGTTAAAAGATGCAGAAGGGACTTGGACTATCTCGCGTCAAGGGGGATATCAAGCACCAGGAATAGACAATATGCACAGTCTTCAGGGGGTTGAATCTGTCACAATCAATAGGAATTATGGGTATACTTGCGCTTGTTTAGATGTTGATACGGATAGTAGCCAGATGAAGATCACCTGGATTCAAAGCAGTCAAGCATTGCCACTCTCGACCTGTCAAGAAGATCCAAATTTGTCCCCCTGGTAACAAGGACTAATTTTATTAAAAGTGGTGATGTTGTATTGCTCGGTGATGGTAATACTGTATTATTTAAAGGTTTAGTGAATTCATTTCATCTGCACTTGGAAGAGCAAAAAGTGAGCGCAATTACCTACAGTTCAGCATTTTGTGAAATCGTGATCGCACTCAATAGAACTGGCTTATGCCCACACTGATGATTCAGCAACGCCTTGATGCTCTGTTGCCTACTTTACAAGATTCACGATTTCTAAGTAATCGTGGAATTGGTAATGAAATAGGCTTCTACATCTTTGACTACGATCCTGAACATGAGCCATTAGTGCAGCAGCATATTGAGCGTTTAGGGGTACAACTGGCTCATTCAACTAATCCTGTAAAAGTAGTAGAGATTAACCTCTACCAGACCATTTTGGAAATTTTGAAGGGACGGCAGGTTCTACAGAAAGCCTTTGATTTAGAAGCGACGAAAGGTAGTGCAACCCTCAGTAAAACAATCTCTCCCCTGGTTCGTCCTGCCCAGGTCGTTGATTATATCCAGAAAAAATTAAATTTGGATGAACAGCTTGTCCTGTTAACCG
>DATNRE010000631.1:0-11469 GCA_036703685.1 Candidatus Obscuribacterales bacterium | reverse complement strand
CCGTTAATCAGTTATCAGTCAACAGTTATCAGTTATCAGTTATCAGTGAAAGAAATAAAATCTTGATTTTGGGGATTAAAAAGTACCGAGGGGGGATTGACAAAACCCACGGCTGGGACTACAATACTACAAGGGCGAGTGCGTACATACTCTTGATTATTTAGTCAACATTAGAGATATAGCAACCACGCCTAGCTATTAGGACTACTTATCGGCTGTCATTACCGCAGAGAGTGCGGTAATCCATGTCAATAGCGTTATGGCGACTGCTATAACTGATAACTGATAACTGATTTAGATGTCAGTTGCTGGAGTGGTTAGGGGTTTATTTAACTCAATTGGAGGTTGATTTGATATTTCTGGAGTGGGGGGCGGTTCTGGGGACGGTTGATCATAGGGTTCAATGGAGGGTTGTAGCTGTTCCACCGGAGGTTCGTAGGTTTCGGTGGGGGGTTGATATTCCGGTTGTGGTGCGGGGGGATTTAACCATTGTTCCCAATCTTGGATTTGGGCTTGAGCTTGGGAATAGGCCGCGCTTTGGGGGGGAATTTTCTTTAAGATCCCAATGGCGCCAGGGAGATCATAGGTGGACTGATCTAAACCCAATTGCCATAGATTTTGACCCCATTGATCAATCAGTTGCTCAACCCGACTCCTTAATCTACGGAATTGGAGACTTGATTGGCCATTCTAATCGCTGCCACATAGGAGTCCGGGGTTCCCGGGGAAGCCAGAACTTCTGAATTGCGAAGGTTTTCGGCATCTCGGAGTTGGCTTTTCCACTGGCTAATTTTAGTTCGGGCGGTGTTGTATAATACGACACCAGAGTTAATTTGTTGGGCTTGGGAAATGGCCTCGGCATAATTGCCTTCGGCTGCTAACTGTTCAGCCCGATCTAAAATAGGCTGATATTCTAATCGCTGACTGCGATCTGTCCATTGGCTAATCTGATTTTGAGCCGTTTCATAGAGGCTGCGTCCTCGACCAATTTTTTGGGCCTGGGCGATCGCTTGTTTAAGAGAATCGGCATCGCCAAAACTGGCCAACTGTTCCGCCGTATCTAATAACGGTCTATCTTCAATTTCTTCGATCCGCCTGATCCAACTGACCATTTCAGTTTTAGCCTCGGTTCCCCGGGGGTTGGAAGCGGGGATAGTCTGAACTTGGGCAATGGCCGCCCGCAGGTCACTAACACCGCCGGGTTGGGCTAATTGTCGCGCCCGTTCCAGGGTAGCAACATCGGCAATGGAGCCTTGCCAATTGCGAATATAGGATTGAGCTTTTTGATAGAGGGGTCGATCTTGACCAATTTTTTGAGCTTGGATGATCGCATCTTTTAAACCCGCCACCGTATCTAATAAAGCCGGAACATTGGCTTTTGCTAAGACCGTAAAATCCTTAACATTTTCTTGTAAATTCGCACTGCCGGGAATTTTATTGGCGATATTAATTGCTTCTTGCCAGTTGCCATTTTTGAGGGTTTCTTCTGCTAAATTCATCATTTTATTGCCGACGGTGGCAATTTCTTTTTGTCCGGCTTCTTTTAAATAACTTTCAGTAGAAAGTTGTTCAATTAACTGGGTGGCTTCTATCCAACTGTCTAAACTACTTTGGGCAATTAAACCCCTAGCTTTGGCTAATTTTTGGCTATCTTCACGGGTAATTGCAATAAAATCCGTTAGTTCTTGATATTTAGTAGTTGCCCAATAATTATTTCCTAAATTTAATAATAAAGTCGCTTCTTTAAACGCTAAATTTAACTTTTCTTGACGCATTAATTCTTCAGATTTCTGATAGGTTTCTTCGGCTTGATCCCAAATAGAATTCCATTGGTCAATCCGATTAGAAACTTCGGCGGCGGCGGGAGTATGTTCCGGGGTTTTTTCGGCGGCGGCGATGGCTTCTGAAAGTTGTCCGGCTTGAAACATTTCCTCAGCCAAATTCAGAATATCCATTGACCAGTTTTCAATTTGGCGATTAATTTCCGGGCGCAGGGGATGATCTTTCGATAAACTATTCACTAAATCAATAGCGACTAATAAGTCTTGAACAGTTTGTTTATTGGCGGCGGACTCTGCACAATATAACCGTAGGGAAGCCGAGGCTACGGGCCAGAAAATTTTAGGACAATTGGGTAAAGCGGGCAAACGGAACAACAGACTCACGGCTAAGACCCCAATTCCCCCCGGAACCAAAATTAATAGTGCTAAGACCAAGGGTAGCAGGTTAACGGGAATAGTTTTAGGAAAAACAAAGGGTAGGCGTTTTTTGGGTTGAGGAGAAGATGAGGCTTGAGGCTGTTGATAAAGCACCATCTGGCCAGCCGTTTCGGTTAATGCGGGGGAATTCGGTGTTTCATCAGCCTTTGGTTGTGGGGTATTCCCGCCTTCCAAGCTCGTGCAAAGTTCTTTCAGCCATTCCGCACGACTTTTTCTCACCAGGGAACGAATCGGAACTTGGGGCGAACTCCCTGAAGCAGTGGCATTAGAAGATGGGCTTTGACTTTGTTCTTGTTGGTTTTCGCTCATTACAATTAACTCAAACGGCTTCAAGCAAACTAGGATTCTAACCCCATTCAAGGCCCGGGAAACACTCTGGGCTTCTTGGGTGTTATAGCATTACACAGACTCAAACAGCAAGGGGATCGAGGGATTTGGGGGAATTAGGAGCCACGGCTCACCCCAGTCTCGGCCAACGGACTACAAGGGTTTAAAGATTTAGGCTGATTTGATTTCAGCTTAATTAAAAGTTAACCGGGGAAATTAATTCGGTTTGACCTGAACAGTTTTAAGTTCTTGGAGTTGACAATCACCCAAGCGATTTACAATAGCGGAGTTGATCTCTTTTTGATTATTTTCCCAACTCATAACTCTATTTCTAAACTGAATATTTCCCGGGTTATAAGGATGCCAAATTTTTTCTATTTTCCTTAAATCTGCACAGGGAAGTTTGGCAATATCCCTTTTTTTTAATTCAACGGGATCAGAATATTTAGGATTTTTGCCTAAAGCTAATAACATCACCCGGTAGGTTTGTCGTTCTGCTTTGGTAAATTGTTTGGCGGATAATAAATAGGCTAATCGTTCATAATCGGGTTTAACCTTGGTTCTTTCCGACACTGTAGCCGTCCTAGCTATCCCCATGACTAAAGATGTCATTGATGCGATTATACCCAATAAAACAATCACTTTTTCTCGATTACCCATGTTTAATTAAAGTTAATTCGTTGTTGAGCTAAAGCCCTAGTTGCAAAAATTATAAACCCGGAATCGACCGTTAGTACAAATTAAATTGAGGATGGGGTGAAAATTATCCGATATTGACAGGACTTACGCATCACCGATATCAAGAGTCGGGGTAATTCATGAATTACCCTTACATCTGGGGTGACATCCCCAAATTTGCGTAAGTCCTGATTGAGTTAAAGTTGTTGTGATTTTTGATAACGACCTAATGCCAACAAGGGAAAATAATGTTGATAGTAATGATATTTGATATAAAAATGCCCGGGAAATCCAGTTCCCGTAAATTCCGATTCCTCCCAGCGACCATCAGGGAGTTGGGTGGAAATTAAATAGTTAATTCCCCTGTGAATTGCCTCTAGTTTATCAGATCCCGTTGCCATTAAACCGATTAACGCCCAAGCCGTTTGGGATGCGGTACTAACCCCTTTTCCTTTCAATTTGGGGTCATTATAACTCTGGCAAGTTTCTCCCCAACCCCCATCAATATTTTGACAACTAACTAACCAATTTGCGCCCCTTTCTATCAAGGAGTTAAGAGAGGTATAACCCCAATTTTTATAAATCGGATTAATTACGGCTAAAGCTGATAATACTCCACTGGTTCCATAAATATAATTAACTCCCCAACGTCCGAACCAACTCCCATCGGTTTCCTGCTCCTGTTTTAAATAGGAAATTGCCCGTTCAATTGAGGGTTTTAAAGATTGAATTTTCAATTGAAATTCTGAGGAATTAGGATCTAATTCTCCTAACATTTCAATAACTCTGGCTGTAACATCCGCCGTATTCGGATCAATCATGGCTTTTAAATCCCCATAGGGAACCGCATTAATCCAATCCTGATCATTATCCATATCAAAAGCAGCCCAACCTCCAGCTTTACACTGCATTGAGATCATCCAATCAATCCCCCTAATAATTGTTGCTATTTTCAAGGATTCATCGACAATTTTAGCTTGATTTAATGCCATAACCACCACAGCAGAATCATCTAAATCAGGATAAAATCGATTCACAAATTCAAACGCCCATCCCCCGGGTTTTCCCCGTTTATTTTTAATCGTCCAATCTCCGTAATCTAAAATTTGTTGACCAATTAACCATTCTGAACTTTTTATAATAGCAGAATGATTAGGGGCAATTCCTGATTCAATTAAAGCTCGAATTACCCAAGCTGTATCCCAAACTGGAGATATACAGGCTTGCATCCGATAACTTTCTTCTGTTTCTATGGAAAAATTATCTATGGCTTTTAAACCCCGTTGAATAATCGGATCAGATACGGAATAATTTAAGCATTTTAAGGCTAATAAAGAATTTAACATAGCCGGAATAATTCCAGCCCAATCTCCGGTCACTTCTTGTCGTTCTAAAATCCATTTTTCCGCGGCTTGTAACCCGAGTTCTCGTAAGGGAACAAGATTGAAATTTTCGGCAAATTTAAAAATATTATCCAACCCGATAAATATATCTGTCCAATCATTATTTTTAGATAGTTCAAAGATAGTATTTTCTCGTCCTTTTACATATAATTCATCTAAATTAATGCTAGAATTGAATCTAAAAACAGGCTTTTTATCAAATACAATTAATAGAGGAACCGTACTACTTCTAGCCCAACTAGACATTTCATAAATCGTAAAGGGAGAACCTTCGGGTAACAACATAATCCCAGGGGGAATTGAGGGAATCCCGCGCCAATCATAACACCCAATTAATGCTAAATGTAGCTTGGTAAAAATCCGGGTTTTGGTAATTCCTCCCCGTTCTAAAATGAATTGTTTGGCTTTAATTAAAGCATAATCTGTTTCAGATACCCCCAATAGTTTTAATGCCATATAGGCTTCAACGGTGGTACTCAGTTCTCCTCCATCCCCATAAAATAATTCCCAACCCCCATGATCTCGTTGTTGGGAACGTAGGTAGGTTTCGGCTTTAGATAAAGGGCGAGTTTTGTCCGTTCCCCAAATCTTGTGTAAAAGGATAATTTCTGATATGATCGTGACATTAGATTCTAATTCAGCCCACCAATAACCTTCGGAATATTGTTGAGATAAAATAAAGTTTTGGCTGGCTGCGATCGCTTTTTTTAATTGAGTTACAGAGACTTGATTTTCTATTTTCATTTTATCTGTTTAACTCCTGTTATTATTTTTGAGGATATCATTTTTTTGATGGATATTAGTCATTATAGCGGTTTTTAGTTTTGTTAGGTATCGAGGATTTTTTAAGGAAACACAAAGACACGAAGAAAGCAAGAAAGATCTATTAAAGATTTATGGCGGTTGTAGGGGCGGGTTACTGATCAATCTTGAATACCTACCAAAAGATGATCTAAACCCGCTCTTTTTCATGTACTAATATCTGTTATATTATTTATTGATATCGAGATTATGTTTAATATTTTTAATATGGAAAATTCAATTTTAATTTTGACGCTATTCTCCTTAATAATATGGATAATATTATTACTATTTAGAGGACGATTTTGGCAAGGAGATCAACGGCTTTCTGAGGTTGAGAAACCTTTATTCAATTATCCATCCGTTACTATAATTGTACCAGCTAGAAATGAAGCAGAGTTAATTTCTAGGAGTTTGCGATCGCTTCTTAATCAAAATTATCCCGGTTCATTTTCTATTATTTTAGTTGATGATCAAAGTAGTGATGGGACAGCAAATATTGCCCAAGAAACTGCTAAAATATTAAATCAAACAGACCGATTAAATATCATTACCGCTCAACCTTTACCTGCGGGATGGACGGGGAAACTTTGGGCGATGGAACAGGGAGTTAAATATACAACTCTGTTAAATTATATCCCCGAATATATTTTATTTACCGATGCTGATATTGAACATTCTCCTAATAATTTAAAGCAATTAGTTGAAAAAGCTGAAACTGAAAAATTACAATTAGTTTCCTTAATGGTGTTATTAAGGTGTGAGAGTTTTTGGGAAAAGTTATTAATTCCCGCCTTTGTGTTTTTCTTTCAAAAATTGTATCCCTTTCCTTGGGTCAATCATCCCCAAAGTCAACTAGCGGCGGCGGCGGGGGGATGTATTTTAATTCGTCAGGAAGCATTAACTAGAATTGGGGGTTTAGCAATATTAAAACAAGCTTTAATTGATGATTGTTCCTTAGCACAAGCGGTGAAGAATAGGCCCCTTGTTAATGGGGTAGAAGAAGGAGAATTTAATCAAGGGTTTTCTCTAAGAAGTTTTATCTTTCCCTTTACCTCAAAATCCTATTATCCTATTTGGTTAGGGTTAACAGAAACAACCCACAGTTTAAGACCCTATCCTAATTTATTGAGTATTTGGGATATGGTAGCTAGAACCGCATTTAGTCAACTGAATTTTTCAACTGTTTTATTAGGGTTAACCCTAGTCGGGATGGTTTTGATTTATTTAATTTCTCCTTTGAGTTTAATTTGGGGAATTATTTATGGAAACAATTTAGTTATCTTTTTAGCTTTATTAACCGGGTTATTAATGGAAATTGCCTATTATCCTACCTTAAAACTCTATCGACTTTCTCCAATTTGGGGATTAACTTTACCCTTGATTGGATTTTTATATGCGTTAATGACTTTAGATTCAGCCTTGAGATATTGGCGAGGAAAAGGCGGAGCTTGGAAAGGTAGAACCTATTAATAAACCACAGAAACCCGGTTTCTAAATTAATCTCTACTTTCCTTAGATTGCATTTCTTCAATATCTAATAAATTCACAATTACTCCAGCAATAGGAACGGATAGAAATACGCCTAAAATTCCGGCAATTCTTGCCCCAATCATTAAGGAAAAAAACAAAACTACAGGGTTAATATTAACAGAACTTTGCATAATTTTAGGGCCAATAAAATTATCCTGAATTTGCTGTAAAATTATACTAGCAACCACTACTTTTAACATCACAAACCAGCCACTTTGAATTAAAATAATTAAACTGAGGGTTAAAATTCCTAAAGTGGCTCCAATTCCGGGGATAAAATCAAATAAACCAATAATAATAGCTAGGGATAAAGAAAAGGGTATTCCTAAAATACTATAAACGATAAAACTAGATGTTCCCAAAAAAATTGACAATAAAAGTTGACCTCGAAAAAAGCCTAAAAAACTTCTTTGAACTGCCAAAGAAAATTGACTCCGATGGCTATAAGGAATTATTTTTAAGAGTAAAAACCATAGTCTTTCTCCATCAATTAACATAAAAAAGGAAATCACAAAAATAATCACAAATGACAAGAAAGCATTCGGTAAAGAAGAAAAAGTACCGACAAGAATACTGGCGAGTGCGACTAAAGATTTATTAAATTCAGCTTCTAGGGGAGCGAGATTAATATTAACTTTACGATTGGTAAAAAACTCTTGTAAATTATCAAAAGGATTATCGGTTGAGGTTAAATTTTCAACCACAAGGGAGAGAAGCTGTTGAAACTGATTAAAAAACATAGTTCCCAAAGCTAATCCGGTTGCAACCACTATAAATAGACTCACAAATAGGACAATTCCTAGGGCGAATCCTCTACCCAAATATCGCTCTAAATATCGGACAGGATAGTTGAGAAGAAAGGCAAAAATAGCAGCCAATATAAAAGTAAAAAAGATACTTTCAAAATAGTTAAAAATTAAAATTAATGCCCATCCAGAGGCAAAAAATAATAAAAACCGCACTAAACCATTCGTGCTAATCTGGTTCCAAAAAGCACTATCCTGAGAATTGGGGGGTAAATTATCCATTGGAACGACTGAATTTTAGTCAACGTTAACATTTTAGCGGATCTTGTTAACTTACAATCCTACTTTCTGGATTGGTTAAATTCTAATTGAATGATCTATCTTTAATAATAGTCTGTAAATTTTGAGGAACCAACGATGATTAGACTCAAACTATGGCAATGGATAGTATTGATCACACCGATTGCAATGATTGTGATTTTTTTGCTAACGGCGGCGGGGGTCACAATTCATGATTGGGGAATTAATTGGATTTGGGCGGTATTTACCTTGATTTTTGTGGGGTGGCGTTGGCTATTAGTTAAATGGACTCAACCGATGCTCAAAGAGATGGAAAGCATCACGGCTAAAGTCAATCAAGAACTAGAATTATCCCTAGAAGAATCAAGATTACAACCTTCTACAAATCCTAATATTACCCAAGTTGAAACAGCCCTACAAGAAATTTTAAAATCAGCCCAAAATGATCCTCCAATTTGGGAAGAAAGTTCAATTTTTTGGAAACGCTGTCAAGAGGTGGTGACAACCGTTGCTAATATTTATCACCCAGAAGTTAAATATCCTCTGTTGAGTATTTATATTCCCCAAGCCTATCAGTTAATGCGGGGAACTGTGGATGATTTAGATCAATTAATGCAAAAATTATCTCCAGCATTAAATCAAGTAACTGTTGGACAAGCCTATCAAACCTATCAAGTTTATCAGAAGTTAGAACCCTCGGCGCGTAAACTTTTAAAAGTCTGGAATTGGGCACAATGGCTGTTAAATCCCGTCTCGGCTTTGGCACGGGTTTCGACTCAAAAAACTACGACTAAAGCCACCCAACAATTATTAGTTAATTTGGGTCAATCCTTACGAGAAGTAGCGCTCAGAAATTTGTGTTGTCAAGCGATCGCCCTCTACGGTGGAAATACTTTACCCGTCACTGAATTTTCCG
Organism: Candidatus Obscuribacterales bacterium; assembly: GCA_036703685.1. Classification (GTDB taxonomy): domain Bacteria; phylum Cyanobacteriota; class Cyanobacteriia; order Cyanobacteriales; family Microcoleaceae; genus Planktothrix. The sequence continues at coordinate 2,546 of DATNRE010000631.1, read as the reverse complement.
TTAATAATCTTTCCCTTGCTCAAGCTAAAACTCAAACTTTACGAGATATTTTAACGGTAACAGAACCCGTTGAAACCTTGGAACAAAAAGCCGTTAATTTGCTCTTGGTTGGACGCACAGGGGCAGGAAAAAGTAGTTTAATTAATACATTATTTAAAGCTGATCAAGCCGTTGTTGATGTCTTACCTAGTACGGATCAGATTCAAAATTATCAGTGGCAAACCGACACCGGAGAAAGCCTAAATTTATGGGATACTCCGGGTTATGAACAGGTGAATCGTCCTGAATTACGACAACAGGTTTTAGATTATGCCAGTAACGCAGATTTATTATTATTAATTACCCCAGCCCTTGACCCAGCTTTACAAATGGATGTAGACTTTTTACAAGAGATTAAAAACCGGGAATTAGAGTTACCAATTATTATAATTGTTAGCCAAGTTGATCGCTTACGTCCCATCCGCGAATGGCAACCGCCCTATGATTGGCAATGGGGAAATCTTCCCAAGGAAAAAGCCATTCGAGAAGCCACACAATACCGATTAGAACAGTTAGGAGAATATTGCGATCGCGTTTTACCAATTGTTACCCAAGATAGTCAAACCGAGCGCCAATCTTGGGGGGTAGATTTGTTATCAATTGCAATTTTAGAAACGATTAATCCCGCTAAACAAATGCGTTTAGCTCGATTTTTAAGAAATCAGGAAGCTCGGATTTTAGCAGCGGCTAAAATTATTGATCATTATACTTTTCAAATGGCAACAACCCAAGGATTAGCCGCTTTATTAAAAAGTCCAATTCTGAGCTTTATTTCCACCTTAGCAACGGGATCTCCTACCCTGGCATTATTACTCGCTGAAAAAATTCCCGTTGAACAATTACCCGTTGTAATCGGTAAATTGCAGATGGCCTATGACTTGTTTTTATTGTTAAATTCAGGAGAATCTGATCCGGTTAATTTTGATTTATTGGCTCTTTGGCCGTTACTTTTAGAAAATCCCAATCCTCCAGAGAAAAATGCTTCGGCGTTTGGTCATGCTTTAGTAGAATATTGGACACAAAAACTAACAATAGAACAAATGCAAGAGCGATTTCAATTTTATTTACACCCAAGAATAGCTTAATGGGATAGAAATAGTCAGGACTTACGCACCCAAGCAAAGAAACCGGGTTTTTTTACGAACAGGACTTACGCAAAACAACCCTATCTAGTAGGGGGCCGTTCGCCCCTACAGATGGTGTATAATTGGGTATTCTGCGTAAGTCCTAAGAGGTCTAATTTTCTTAGACCAAAGGATTAGATTCCCCCAGAAAACGACGACGTTGAACTAAATAGAGAATGGCTAAAAGTGAACCCATAATTAAAGCAATTCCGAGGCTGGGATTTAAGCCATAAATAATAAAAGAAGGACAGGCGGCTGCGAATAAACTCAGTAAACATATCACCATAATTTTTTTAGCAATGTCGGAATAGGGTGTGTGAATCATAATTTGTAACCCCAATAAACATAGGGCAATTTCACTGATTAAAGTGGCGATCGCAGCCCCTGGCCCTCCGAACTGGGGAATTAAAAACCAATTAATTAAAACGTTACCCGAGGCTGTCCAAAACAAAATATTAGGTAAGGTTTTTTCCTGTCCAGTTGCTTGTAAGAATCGTTGGGCTAAATTGCCAAACATACTAATTCCTAAACTCGGTAACAAAATTGCTAAGGAGTAAACCGAGCGCTGAAATTCTGGGCCATAAATTAAGGGAAGTAAAATTTGTTGTAAGAATCCAGCTATAATCACCGCAGGTAAAACTCCAATTAATAAAAGACGAGTTGCTTTATATAATTGTTCAGGTAAACGACTCGGATCATTAACATGATATTTAGCAAAGCGAGTAAAAATAACTTGGAAAATGACACGGGGTAAGGCAAAAAACATCTCCATAACTTTATAAGCCGCACTATAATATCCCGCTTCAACGGTTGATCCAATTGCTTGCAACATAACTAAATCAACTTGATAATATAAAATCCATAAAACTCCCGATAGGGCGAAAGGGTAAGCCATCCGTAATGAATCCCCACAATCGCTAATCGTAAACGGCGACCAAATCGGCAGTTTACGACTGAGGTAGTACAGTAGAAATAAAATATCTAAAAGTCGGACAACAACAATACTAATTACCACTAAAATCAAACTTTTTGTGGCATATAATACCCCCAAACAAATGACCACTGTAGCAGCCCGTTCTAGGGCAACAAAAACCGTTTCTGTCCTAAACCATCCCATGCCTTTTAATGCTCCCCGTAGGGTCATTTTGATGGCGCGGCAAATTTCTGAAAATACCACCAGATAACAAATAATTAGGGTATTTTCTTCGTTATATCCCATGAAAATTGCGATGGGAAATAGAATGATAAAAACCGGAATTGATGTTAATAATTCTAATAAAATAAACCGGGATGTTAATTTTGATCCGACTTCGGCGTTCGCAGAAACTTCTCGGTTTAAAAGCACAGGTAAACCAAACTGAATTAATAGGGCTAAAATTGCCC
>DATNRE010000630.1:0-2301 GCA_036703685.1 Candidatus Obscuribacterales bacterium | reverse complement strand
AGAAGTGATGGATCCATCGAGTAAGACAATTAAGGAAATTAGAACATTATTTAGTCGATATACCCTGCTAGGTATCATTCCTGCGGCTAAGAAAAAAATGCGCTGGTCGGGGATGAAGTTTGAACGAATTACCTCCTATCTTCCGGTGAAAGATGAACCCCATTCCCTAATTAGTGAATCCTACCGGATGTTTCAAGCTAACTTAAATTTTATTAGTCCCGATCAGGAATTAAAAGTAATTGTTGTTACCAGTATTGGGGCGAAGGAAGGGAAATCTAAGGTATCTGCTAATTTGGCTTTAGCAATCTCTCAATTGGGCAAACGGGTTTTATTGATTGATGCGGATTTACGCCAGCCTCGACAGCATCATATTTGGGACTTAACCCAGGAGTTAAACCCTAAAGGATTAAGTGATGTGATTGTCAATCAAGCGGAATGGGAATGGGCTGTACGGACGGTGATGCCCAATTTGGACGTTTTACCCTCCGGGGCAATTCCCCCCAACTCCCTAGCCCTTTTAGGTTCCAAACGGATGAATTTTTTAATCGAGGAGTTTCGGAAAAACTATGATTTTGTGATTTGCGATACCCCTTCTTTATTGTTGGTTGCCGATGCGTTAACCTTGAGCAAATTCACCGATGGGATTTTATTAGTGATTCGACCGGGAACCATTGATACGGTCAGCGCCACCGCCGCCCGCGAACAGTTAGTCAAATCCAGTCAAACCGTTCTCGGGATTGTCGTTAATGATCTTGAAAGTAACAATGAACCTGATAGTTATTTCCATCATGCCAAGGTATACTCTAGTCAGGATAAAAGCAGCCAAAAACGTCTAGCTTTAAAGAATAAAAGATTAAAAGCCTTCACCAACCCCGCCGTAAAACGGACGGGGATTGACCGAACCAATTCGGTTGACGCAAGAGGTGAATAGCCCGCAGAGCCATTAGATGTTACAGACCTCCGAATACTTCCCTAGTTCGGATTCCCTCTAAACCTGATTGGTTCAGGTGTTGTTAAAGACAAGTCATATTTCTAACGGTGGGCAAAGGGACTATTAACTTAACTCTTGAGGATTATCTCCATGCAAAGAGTACCTGTAATATCTTCTAATAATCAACCTTTAATGCCGACTAAATCTAGTCGAGCTAGACGATGGATCAAAGAAGGTAAAGCTATGGGTAAATTTAACGATTTAGGACAATTTTATGTCCAACTAAAAGTTGAACCACTTGACGACAAAATTCAACCCATTGCTGTCGGTATTGATCCGGGGAAGCTGTACTCAGGAATTGGTGTTCAATCAGCCAATTTTACCCTCTGGACAGGACATCTTGAATTACCTTTTAAGAAAGTTCGAGAACGCATGGATAATCGACGAATGATAAGGCGTGGAAGAAGGGGAAGACGGATTAACCGTAATATTCCTTTCAGCCAAAGAGCGCATCGTCAAGTACGATTTTCCAACCGTAGACAGAGTAAATTACCCCCGTCAATTAGAGCTAATCGACAACTTGAATTACGAGTTGTGAAAGAGCTTTTCAAAATGTTTCCAATTACCGACATTTATTTTGAGTATGTCAAAGCTGATGTTGATTTAACATCTGGAAGAAAAGGAGCCAAATCAGGAAAAGGATTTTCAGCCGTTATGGTAGGTCAAAAACAGATGGTCAATTGGTTAAGTCAATTGGCTACTGTACATACTATTTATGGTTGGCAAACATCTAATCTAAGAAAATATCTTAAATTAGAGAAATCAAAAGACAAGTCAGAACAAACAGTCAAATCTCATGCTGTAGATGGCATTGCTTTAGCTTGTTATCATTTTCTTGAGTATAAAGCTCATTTTTCTAGCAATACTCATGGACATAGTTGGCAAGGAAATGTAACGATAACGTCTTGTCCTTTTGCGGTAATTAAACGTCCCCCTATTAGTCGTCGCCAACTTCATTTAATGGTTCCTTCTAAGGGTAACGTTAGACGAAAATATGGTGGCACTACAACAGAATTTGGTTTAAGAAAAGGCGATTTAGTTAATTCTCCAAAAGGAATTGGCTACGTTTCTGGTCAAACTAAAAAACAAATATCTGTCAGCGACGCTAACTGGAAACGGTTAGGACAGATAGCCTTTAGCAAAATAACCTTAATTAGACGTTCAAATGGTTTAATTATTGCTTGTTAAAGAAATATAAAGCCGTCCTCCGCTTCGCTAAAGGACGGGGTTTCTACCCAAAAATTCCATGAAGCAGATACTCAATGCTAAATAAAATTACTACAGCTATTCAAAAGAGAATTAAACCCGAA